>JBBTRI010000010.1 GCA_038065255.1 Patescibacteria group bacterium | reverse complement strand
ATTCCTGCTTTCAGAGAGAAAGGTGTTTGGAAGATCAGCGAGAATTTTGAGTATACACCTGCAAAGATTTAAATATAAAAAAATGAAGGGGGAAATGGGAGGGGTTTTGTACTCTAATTACGCAGAGTCGCCGCTGGGGAGTTGGGGCTGGGAGATCAGATTTCAACGTCAGGATTTTTTTTGAAAAATATTCGGAGTTTGTCCAAGAGGGGCAACCATATCTTCAATTCACGTTATGCAAAAGGAATATAACCGGAGCCTAACCGAGAAGTCGAAAATTCAAACCGAAGTCACTCCGGCTATCCAGGAATTTTTAGGTGACTACAAAGTGAAAACCTATGAAGACTTAGTCGCCCTTCTTAAACATATTCATAGCTCTCTTGAATTTAGGAATTACAATGATGCAACCAAGGAGTATGCCGACAGTATTCAGTGGAAACGAACAGCCTCAGAGATAGTCGAGGACGGTTATGTCTATAAGGGTAAGGCCTGTTCTGATTTGGCTCTGATTTTTATTGCCCTCTGCAAAGCAGCTAGTGTTGATGCTCAACTGTTGAAATTGATCAGACTTGATGGCAAGAGCACTCATACGATTGTGGAAATACAACTGGAAGATGGATGGTATCGACTCGATACTTCAAATAACGGCTCCGTACCATTTAAAGGTTACTTAGCTGATGAGCAAGTGTGGAATAAAAACTGGGAAGGTGGTTGGAAGGTTTGGAAAAGGGGTCCTGATTTGTGGAGCATGGGTCTCGACAGTATTGATAGTGAGGATAAGGTTCGTGAGGAATAAACAATTATAATAACGTTTGTTTGAGAGTCGATTGAGGTATTTTGCCTTTCAGTAAGGCGCCAATGTTGCTGACGCTGAGCATGGTCCCACTATCGAATAGGCGGCAGATTAGCGCTCTAGCGAATAAGTGTGTACCATTAAGCTCATGACAGCACCTCTTAAATCAGCTGCATTTCTCAAAGCAATCACAGGACCGGATGATGAGCTTAATGACGAGAAGTCTCAGATTGCATTTATCGGCAGGTCGAATGTAGGAAAGTCCTCGCTGATTAACTCACTTACTCGACATAAGGGTCTTGCACGCACGAGCGCGCTCCCGGGGCGGACGCGCGAGATTATTCTTTTTCGTATAAATAAATCAGTCCTATTTGTTGATCTTCCGGGGTATGGGTATGCAAAGGGGTCAAAGCGCGAACAAGAGCAGATCCAACTTTTGATTTATTGGTATTTGTTCCAGTCGGGGTATGCGCAAAAAAAAGTTGTGCTCATAGTCGATGCGAACATCGGACTGACCGAATCAGACCGAAACATGCTCTATAGCCTAAAAGAGCACCATAAAGATATAATTGTTGTCGCAAACAAAATCGACAAACTAAAAAAGACTAAGATTAAGAATGCGCTGGAAGATATTCAGAACATCGTTGGGCGCGAAATGGTGATTCCATATTCCGCAAAAAAAAATATCGGCACGGGAATCTTAATGCACGAGCTACTCACATAGTTGATTTAGTTAAGATAATTGACAGTTTCAATGTTCACTAATAAAATACAAGCCGTAGATCCAACATAGTGTGTGATTATCATAAGGAGATAGAGAGTGCCCACTCCCGATGAATTGATTGATGCCGCATTGAACGGTCATGACCCGCGGAAGTATGATAAATTAAAGGATTTACTAGGAATCCCTCAGGAAGAAGAAGAGGTGGAGCAGAATCCTTCGCAACCCTCCTCCTAGTATTGGGGTAAAAAGTGAAGTGATTTATGAATATACCAAAACAACCATCTTTTTTGTTTACTTCAGAATCAGTAACCGAAGGTCATCCGGATAAAATCTGCGATCAGATTTCCGATGCGATTCTCGATGCTTTAATCGCCCAGGATCCGTATTCTCGCATCGCCGTTGAAGCTTTTACAACTACGGGCTTGGTGATCGTGGGTGGAGAAGTGACAACCGAAGGGTTCGTTGATGTGCAAAAAACTGTACGATCAGTGCTGCGATCGATTGGGTATACCGATCCTTCCTATGGCATAGATTTTGAAAACTGCGGCGTTCTAGTATCGCTCCATGAACAGAGTCCTGATATAGCACAAGGGGTGATAACAGATAAAAGGGTTCATGGTGCCGGTGATCAGGGGCTTATGTTTGGCTATGCATGCAGGGAAACACCCGAATACATGCCACTACCGATTATCTTAGCTCATAAGCTTGCAGCGCGTCTTGCTGAAGTGCGGAAAGATGGTACCCTGCCATATCTACGGCCTGACGGCAAGTCACAAGTAGCTGTGCAGTACCAGAATGGCAAACCGATGAGGCTTGCTAATGTTGTACTTGCCGCTCAGCATGATCCTGACATTTCACTTGAGCAAATCCGTACAGACTGTATTAAAGAAGTGATTATACCCGTCTGCAAAGACTATATTGATGAGAATACGCAGTATTTTATCAATATGACTGGACGATTCGTAGTTGGCGGCCCCCATGGGGATACCGGGTTAACAGGGCGAAAGATTATAGTCGATACTTATGGCGGCAAGGGGCGGCACGGTGGTGGATGTTTTTCCGGTAAAGACCCAAGTAAAGTAGATCGGTCGGGTGCCTATATGGCTCGTTATGTTGCTAAAAATATCGTTGCAGCGGGGTTAGCAGATACTGTCGAGGTACAAATAGCTTATGTTATCGGAAGAGAACAGCCAACATCGGTGATGGTTGATACGTTTGGAAGTGGTAAGCTGCCCGATGAAATAATCGCTGAGCGGGTGATGCAGTATTTTGACCTAACACCCGAAGGAATTATTACTCATTTGGATTTGCGGAAACCCATCTATGCAAAAACCGCCGCTTATGGGCACTTTGGCAGGAATGAAAACGAATTCTCATGGGAGTGTACCGATAGAGCGACTGATTTTTTCACATTTTGCCATAATGGATAAAACGAGTTTTTGTTTTGATTGAAATCGTGATAGTATACAGAGTGTTTCACTCAGCATACTATGGCACGAATGAGCAGTGAAGAAAAATGCATTGCTATCATGATTCGCAAAGACATCGTTTCTAAGGATGATGTTTTGGCATTGAAAAAATCGATTAAAGGAACAAAGCAGGATTTGTTCCCGGCCCTTTTAGAACAAAACAACCTATCTGAAGAAAAACTTGGAGCACAGCTTGGCAAAGCTCTTGGTGTTCCCTTTGTTGATCTTGTCAAAGAAACAATTGAAGAAAATGTTTTTTATCTCATTCCCCAAATTGTTTCAGAAGCAAGCGGAGTTGTAGCGTTTGGCAGAGGAGCGGAGGGTATTCGAGTGGGAATGATCGATCCGGAAGATCTTTCTATGCGGCATCTTCTTGAGAAGCGGTTTGGCGAACCCATTATTGTCTATGTCATCACTCCCAAAGGGCTTGCAAAAGCAGTGGCGCAATACAAGGGCAGCTTGATAGAGGTATTTAAAGGCATCTATCAGCGCATAAAAAACCTTTCGCTTTCCCGTGAAGAACGAGACAGTGCCATTGTTGAGCTTGTAGATTCGATCGTCCACTATGGTTACAAAAATCGCGTATCAGACATCCATGTCGAACCGTCTTCTCGAAGAATTCTTGTGCGATTCCGCATCGATGGCGTTATGCACGATGTTTTGGAAATGCCAAAAGAACTAACCGAGCTGATTGTAACACGCATTAAAATTCTTTCCCGAATGCGTACCGATGAACATCGAGCAGCTCAAGATGGAAAATTCCGTTTTGCTACCGATGGCGAAACAATCGATGTCCGCGTATCGGTTGTGCCCGTAACCTATGGAGAAAATGTCGTCATGCGCCTTCTTTCCAGTAAAGCTCAGCAGTTTAATCTCAATGATTTGGGATTTTCTGAAAATGATCTTAAAAAAACTCAGCGCGCTATTCGAAAACCCTATGGCATGATCTTGGTGACAGGACCAACCGGCAGCGGTAAAACCACCACGGTATACGCTATTTTAAAAATTCTCAATAAACGGGATGTTCATATTATTACCATTGAAGATCCTGTGGAATATGATATTGAAGGCATCAATCAGATCCAAGTAAATGCCAAAACCAATCTGACTTTTGCCACCGGGCTGCGTTCTATTTTGCGCCAAGATCCGGATATTATTTTAGTCGGTGAAATTCGCGATGAAGAAACAGCCGGCATTGCTATCAACTCTGCAATGACGGGGCATTTGGTGCTCTCAACGCTCCACGCAAATGATTCTGCAACAACACTGCCCCGACTTCTCGATATGAATATTGAACCGTTCTTGTTGGCAAGTACGGTGAATATTGTGATTGCTCAACGTTTGGTGAGAAAAATATGCGAAAAGTGTCGCGAATCGTACACCATAACACCGGAAGAAAAACGGCTTATCGAAGATGAAACACTTCTTAAAGAACGCATCCTTGCCCATAACGTAAAGTCTATCGCTCACATCCAATGGTACCGTGGAAAGGGATGTGCTCTTTGCAGCCAAACGGGGTATCGCGGGCGCTTAGGTATTTACGAGGTCATGCAGCTTGATGATATTCTTCGCGAAGCAATCCTGCGCCGCGCTTCAAGTGAGGAACTCATGGATGCTGCTGTGAAGGGTGGCATGACAACAATGCTGGATGATGGCATTGATAAAATATTTTTGGGCATCACGACTTTTCAGGAGGTGATTCGAGTTACCCGCACATAAGAAGAGTATGGTAAAAAAAACCAAAAAAAACCCTCTTACCATGTCACTTGGCGGCGTTTCGCTTTCCCAGCGAACGTTATTGGCGCGGCACCTTGCAATTATGCTGAAGTCAGGGCTTTCAATCACCGAAGCTTTGCATATCGTGCAAGATTCTGCGCATGGAACATTGAAGTTCGTTCTCGATAATGTTTCTCGTTCTGTTACTGCAGGCAGATCATTTGCCGATGCACTCTCAGATCATAAAAAGGTATTTTCTGGGTTATTTGTCAGTGCTGTGCGCGCCGGAGAAGTATCAGGCACACTCGAAACGAATCTTGAGCACCTTGCATTGCAGCTGGAAAAAGATCGTGCAGTTATTTCGAAAGTGAAAGGCGCGCTCATTTATCCCATTATCGTACTTATAGCAACGCTTGTATTGGGTCTTGTGATAGCATTCTTTGTGTTGCCGCAAATCACGCCGCTGTTTACCGGACTTCGGATGGAATTGCCGATTACGACACAATGGCTTATTGCTTTTTCAAAGCTTGTTGAGCAGCACGGAACAGTGCTTCTTGTTGGTGTTATTGGCGGTATTATTTTTTTGGCATGGCTGCTGAAGCGGCGTTTTATTCGCCCCTATACGCATTGGTTTTTTCTGCGGATTCCAATCGTCAAGCAAATTACGCAAGCGGCAAATCTTGCCAGATTTTCAAGAACACTCGGAATGTTGTTGAAAAGCGGACTGCGCATTGATGAAGCGCTTGATATTATGAAACAGACTCTTGAAAATTTCTATTATAAATCTGCAATGCAAGAGCTTGGCATCCGCGTTACAAAAGGAAGCGCACTTCATGAGATATTGGATCAATATCCTATTCTTTTTCCTTCGGTTCTTGTTCATATGGTGCGCGTTGGAGAGGAGTCGGGCAAGCTTGAGGATACGCTGCTCTACCTCGGAGAATATTATGAAGCAGAAGTGGATAGCGCAACAAAAGCGCTCTCAACTGTCATAGAACCAGCTCTCCTTATTTTCATAGGCCTTGCAGTGGCATTTTTGGCTCTCTCAATTATTACTCCAATTTACAATATTACAGGAGGGGTAAAAAAATGAAGTACGGTTTTACGCTTATTGAGCTTTTGGTCGTGAGCGGCATCACTCTTCTATTGGTGGCAGCAGCATTTCCCATCTATTCAAATCTTCAGGTAAGTTCGCAACTCAACGAAGGAGCAGCTCAACTTATACAAAATCTGAGGCTTATGCGTACCATGAGCGCAGCACGCCTTCATAACATTCCTCATGGGATCTATTTTGATAGTAATCCTACCGGTCCCGATCGCTATGTTGTTTTTCAGGGGACATCCTATGCGGCACGAGAACAGGGCTATGACCGAGTTGTGCAGTTGGATTCTGCAATCTCACTTGCGCCATCATTAACCCAAGGATCTCAGGAAATTGTTTTTTCAAATACATTCGCTCTTCCTTCGGCTACGGGAACAGTTATTCTCACGCATAGCGTATCAGGTGCTCGCACACTTTCTATTAATGGCGCAGGTAAAGCTGAATATGAATAAGAAAAAAGGGCAGGCCATTCTTGAAATTGTCATTGCTTTAGCTATTTTTTCTTTCATTGCAATGGCACTCGTCTCGCTTATGCTGGGTTCGCTTCATGGCGGTCAACAAGGTTCCCAGCATTTAGAAGCTGATGCCCTTGCCCAAGAGGGTCTTGAAGCAATTCGTTCAATACGCGATGGAGCATGGAATGAGCTTCCAGCCACGCCAAGCGGAGTTGCAATTTCGGCAAATCAATGGATTGCATCGGGTGCGAGCAATTCAATCCCACCCTTTACTCGTACGATCACCGTGAGTGATGTGTGCAGAACATCTCAAGGAGATAGTGCTTCATGTCCGGCAAGTTATACGGATCCCCATACGAAATATGCAGAGAGCCGCGTTGATTGGACAACGCTTGAGAATACGCCAAATAGAGTTGTGAGAAGTTCCTATCTTACCAATTGGGATTCATCAGTATGGACACAGACAGATTGGGTGGGCGGCGCAGGACAGAGTACATGGCTGCTTCCCAATCGTTATGAAAGCGATGATGGGCATGCGCTCACTACTATTGCGGGTCAAGTTCAGATTGCACCAAATATCGGGAGTGGCGCGTGGTCGCTCCATACGGAATTGCCTCAGGGGCACCATATTCGGGGTGTAAGCACAGTATCGGCAAGCGACATGTGGGCAGTGGGTGATAACGGGCTTATTGCCCATTACAACGGTACGGCATGGACGGAAGTATCCTCACCCCATGGGGATAGAATCAATGCAATCCATATGCTTTCACAGAGTGACGGCTGGGCGGTAGGAGATGGGGGTAAGATCATTCACTATAATGGAACTGCATGGTCATCTGCTATATCTCCGGCAACAGACCATCTTAATAGTGTGTATTTTTTAAACCCGTCTGACGGCTGGGCAGTTGGCGCTGCCGGTAAAATTTTTCGCTATAACGGTGTTAGCTGGTCAGAGTTTGCCGACACCGGCGGTACAGAATGGAATGATGTGCAGCTGATAAGCGCTACGGACGGTTGGATGGTTGGTAATCAAGGCTTGATCTATCACTGGAACGGTGCGGCATGGGCAGAACATACGGATACCGGCGGCACGGTATGGAGTGCACTCCATATGATTTCAGCGCTTGATGGCTGGGCAATCGGAGATCAGGGATTGATCTATCATTGGAATGGTATTGCATGGTCGCAAGCTGAGGATACGGGAGGCAATAATTGGAACGCTATTCATTTTTCCTCTACAGTCCATGGATGGGCTGTGGGAAACGGTGGAGAAATCCTTCATTGGAACGGCGTTTCATGGCAGGAAGCCACATCTCCAACGACGAACAATCTGCGTGGAGTTAGTGCGTTGTCACTAACATCAGCATGGGCCGTAGGCGATGGTTCGAAAATTTTTCGTTATGTAGCGAATGCTTATTATGCACAAGCGACACTCGTATCATCAGCATTTTCCCTGAGCGATTCCTCTCCTGTGACTGTTATTGAGTGGGATGAAGCAGTGCCTGTATGCACTCCTGCCTGCGATGTGCGTTTTCAGGTACGTACCGCGCCGGATAATGGTGGCATTCAGGGAGTTTTTGGATCGTGGTATGGCTCTGCAGGAGTTGATACGTATTTTTCCGATCCTCGAGGATCGGTGATATCCAGTGCCGCAAATAATAATCGATGGGTTCAATACCGAGTCATTCTCGATGGAGATATGCAGAACACGCCGACTCTTAATGAAGTTCGGATATATTATAAATGATCCGTATGTTCAACCGGAAATCAAAAGGCTTTACGCTTTTTGAAACAATAATCACTATTGCTCTTTTGTTAGCGATTGCCGGAAGTTTCGGAGGTTTTATGGTATCGCTTCTTTCCACACGGTCATCACTGGAAAGCATGCAGGAAGTCGATGAAAATAGTCGGATGGCACTGGATATCATGAGTCAAAAAATTCGGAGCGCCACAGGTGTCAATACTGGAGCATCAACATTTGATGCTGATCCTGGCGTGCTTGCACTTTCGATGGCAGACCCGGCAGTCAATCCAACAATATTCCGTCTTGATCAGGATAATGGCATACTTACCATGCAGGAGGGTGCAGCTCAACCTATTGCTTTGACGACTAATGAAGTTCAATTATCCCAATTACTATTTTCATTGCTTTCGGGTTCAACAGAACGCGAAAACGTTCGTATAACTATTGAAACGCAGATGCGTTCTCAAGATGATTCGTATGTTTCATTCACACACACATTTCAAACAGCCGCATCGGTCCGGCAATAAGAGGGGAGTTTCACTTCTCATTGCTGTTATTATTCTTGGCTCATCGCTGTTGATTATTTCAACAAGTGCGCTTGTGATTGGCCTTGGCCAAAGAGAAGGTAGTTATGTGGGTGAACGCGGTGGCGAAGCGTCGTCATTGGCAGATGGATGCATGGAAGAAGGATATATTCGTATTCGGCGAGATGTACTCTGGGGGCTCAGCAGTCCTGTGCCCTTCACAGCACCGAATGGCTCCTGTACACTACAGGTTGCTAATCTCGATGCTACTACGCGAAGAATAGACGTGACTGCCGTGGTGGCGGGACATACAAAACATATTCGATCGCAGTATTCGCTGTTGGGAGCAGTTCCCGTGGTGCTTTCATGGGAGGAGAGAAATGATTGATTTTTTTATATATGTTTGAAAAACAGGCACTAGGATTGGATATAGCTGACCACACTCTTGAAGCGATTGAACTTCGAAGGTCTGTTTTTTCGCACATACCCACTGTTGTAAATCGCGCACGCATGTCATTGGAGAAAGGAGTAGTAGAGCACGGGCGTCTTATAAATAAAAAAAAGCTTCTCGAGGCTCTCTCATTGCTTTGGCAGAGCGCTTCCGGGCAGCCGCTTTCGATGCATGACATTGTGGTAGGAATACCAGAGCGCCAAGTGTATACTTTCGTAGCTCGTTTTGAGGTCTCAACGCCAGCGGCACTAAATGAACAGATACGTGATACTGCACTCTCTACCATTCCGATCGAAAAAGACGATCTTATTTATTCTTCAAAAATTATTTCAAAGAAAGATACTGCCGTCGATGTGCTGATATATGGCATGAGCCGTGAAGTGCTCCAGGAATGGAAGGATTTTTTTGACACAACACCTTATCGAGTTGCTGCATTTGATCACGAACTTCTTGCTATCACGCGTGGGCTGTTTGGCAGCCAACCTCACGAACCTCTCTGTATTGTTGACTGTGGCGCAGAAAGGACAAAAATTGCCATATGCTCGTCGCGAGGCCTTGAATATATACACTCCCTTGAAATCGGCGGCGATTTTTTCACTGAACAAATTGCGAAGTCACTTGATGTTACCAAAGAAGAAGCCGATAGGATTAAACGGGAAGAGGGTCTTGAGCCCATTTCTCGGCGCGCTCTGTTTGAAAAACTGCTCCAGCCTATTATTGATGAAATACTCACTGCATGCTCATACTATGAGGTAGGCATGAATGCAACAATCACCAAGATACTTATTGTGGGTGGATCAGCGCGCCTGGTGGGATTGCCGGAATATCTTCAAGAGAAAACACAGCGGACTGTTCAGCGCGGAGCGTCATTCCTTGAACCCAATCACAATGCGGATACAACCGATCATCTTCATTATATCGAAGCGCTTGGATTGGCATTAAAAGGCGTGAGACTTGGTTTTTGGGAACGCGAGCATCCTTCTTTTCGTCTCTAGATCAAGAGTAAGTTATCCACTGCCCATAGTGGGATTTTAGAGTATACTTACTTAAGAGGTATAATTTTTACTTATTTTTTATTATAGCAAAAACATATGAAACAAAAGGCGTTTCAATGGGGGTTTACGCTGATCGAACTCCTTATTGTAATTGCGGTTATCGCGATATTAGCTGCAGTAGCATTTGTGGCACTGGATCCACTTACTCGGTTTCGTGATACGCGTGATGCTCGTCGCTGGTCGGATATTTCAGCGATTATGACGGCAATCAAGGCAGATCAAGTAGACAACAGGGGCAATTATCTCACAGCCATTACAAATATGACGGCCGGGCAAGTGTACATGGTCGGAACTGATGCGGCTGCCTGCAATGCATATGATGCTAATTGTGATACCGATGTTGTAACTGCAACAAATTGCGTGAACGTTGCCGGACTTGTGACGGCAGGGAAAATGGGCGGAGTACCAGTGAGCCCCAATGGTGCCGGCACATGGACAGCGGGACATACCGGCTATACGCTTCAGCGCGATGCGACGGGCATTGTTACCGTACGCGCCTGCGAGTCTGAAAACACGACAGAAATTTCAATAGCACGCTAAGAGGGCTGTGTATAGAAAAAAAGCCGCCCCGTTGTGGGGCGGTTTTTTTTATGTATGCAATAAAAAAAGGCCTCTGCTAGAGCAGATGGCCGATGTGTGCTGCAACACCGATGGTAATTACAGCCCCAGCAATAATAAGAGTGTAAACTCCTAGTGCTACTTCCAAGAACTGTTTTCCCAACTCGTCGCCTCTTGACGACGTTACATTCTCCTCTCTTCTGTTTTGTATGAGTGTTGCAAACGCAACAATCGATGTTACATTAACGCCAATATGTTGCCGTATATGGAAACCACTTTCATACAAAACTATTCCAACAATATACGAAGTTGCGATGATTATCCCGAGAGTGTTCCATGGTGCATATGCCACAGCGACTACTCCTAGAATGGCAAACGTGTAAATGCTGGCGATATCATCTTGATGTGAAATAGCGCTGTGTATCGCTTGCAGACCAAGTGCTATGCCCATCCAACCAAGAAACATCCCTGCCATATCTCCAAACGCGCTGGCATTGAACACATGAAAGTGCCAAAGTTCTTGTACAAATTGCGGGAACATCAGAATTGCTGTTGCAAATGCCATTGGCGTGCTAATGATCCTCAAATGTTTCGAAGATTCCCATGCGTTTTTAAGGTACGCTTGAAGGTACAAATGTGTACTCATTTCCAGCCGATTATAGCACATTTTTGCCTTTTTGTCAATACTCTCCTAATCGTCCCGAATCCATACGAAAAAGCGCGTATTCGCATTTTTTAAAAAAAAAGCTATACTAGTACCATTGTGAATAACTCATTATCACCTATGAATACAAAAACAGCCGTCATACTTATTTCAGCCATCGCTCTTCTTATTATTGTCATTGCAGCTTTTTTTCAATTTTCTAAACCAAGCGAAGTATCAATACCTATGACAGAACCACTTCAACAAGATACACAATCACTTTCAACACCTCCCGTGCAAGAAGTTCCTCAAGAGCAGATTAATCAGCGGGATCAGGAATTGGCACCTCCAACTCAGATGCCCCCGACACAGCAGCAGGTAGTTCAGGAGCAGGCGGCAGCGACATTTGACGCAGCAAAAAAATATTCAGCAATTCTTAGTACGGAAAAAGGAGATATTAGTATCGAATTTAACACACAACAAACCCCTAAGACTGTTGAGAATTTTGTGACGTTAGCAAAAAAGAAATTTTATAACGGAACTATTTTCCATCGCGCGATCAAAGGATTCATGATCCAGGGAGGAGATCCCAAGGGCGATGGTACTGGTGGTCCGGGATATCAGTTTGATGACGAACCGTTTAAGGGAGAATATACGCGAGGCACCATAGCAATGGCGAATAGCGGTCCAAATACCAACGGTAGTCAGTTTTTTATCATGCACCAGGATTATCCACTCCCTCCAAACTATGTGATTTTTGGGCGCGTAACAAAGGGTTTGGAAGTCGTGGATGCAATTGCCACTGCTCCGGTTGCCATGAGTGCAACAGGAGAACAGTCAAAACCCGTTACCCCGATAAAAATACTCTCGGTTTCTATTTCAGAAAAATAAAAGAACTATCTTGCAAAATTTGCAGTATAAGCAGTATAAGATTGTTTAGGAGCGTATGAGTATTCTTTCAATGATTATCGTGGTTGCCGGCCTTTGTTTGTTTGAGGTCGTCAGTAGCATCGACAATGCAATTATCAATGCAGAAGTGCTTTCTACAATGAAGGAGAAAAGTAGAAAGTGGTTTTTGACATGGGGGATTTTTTTTGCCGTGTTTGTTGTCCGAGGGCTTTTGCCATGGCTTATTGTGTGGTTGGTGACTCCCGGTATCGGGCCGTTTGAGGCATTTACCGCAACCATTACCAGTGACCCGAGTGTTATCGGGGCAATTGAACGGTCTTCCCCGATATTACTCATTGGCGGCGGCACATTCCTCTGTTTTCTATTTTTTCACTGGCTTTTTGTGGAGGAGAAAGAATATGGTCTTGTCGGGGAACGATTCATTCATACTCATGGCGTGTGGTTCTATGCTGTTGTTTCCCTTATACTCACGGTTCTCGTATGGTCTGCAATTCAACAGGATCCGCTTATGGCGATAGGTGCCGTTGTAGGATCTACAGCTTTTTTTATCATTCATGGCTTTCGGCAAAATGCAGAGAAAATCGAGAAAGAGCTTACGCATAGGTCTCATATCTCAGACATTAGTAAGTTATGCTATTTGGAAATTCTCGATGTGACCTTTTCTATCGATGGCGTGTTGGGTGCGTTTGCATTTACGCTTGCAGTACCGCTCATACTTATTGGAAATGGATTGGGTGCGCTTGTCGTGCGGTCGTTTACTATCAATCATATCCATACCATCAAGCGTTATCTCTATCTCAAAAACGGCGCAATGTATTCTATTTTTTTCTTAAGTGTTATTATGTTGCTGGAAAGTTTCGGCGCACATATTCCGGCGTGGCTTTCACCGCTAGTGACATTTGGCGTTGTTGCATATTTTTATATTAAATCGCGCCGGCACCCCCATTACCATAAAAATAGTTTTTCCACAGGTGACAAGATCTAATAGTAGTGTACAATGCCAGATGCATTTTGGTTTTACATGATAGGATATATATGAATCATGAAGTTGCAACCTCCAAACACGAGAAACAAACAAATTGTTGTATAGCACTCTATTCGGGGCAATTCATTGGCGATCATTCGTTCACCAAGCGGCTTGAGAAATCTGATCGTGAATACTTGGTGCGTTCTGTCCGTAAGGGAGTGGGTGAAGCTGGGCAGTGCTCATGGTTTGTTTTGCCAAGTTCACCATCATCGTCGGTTTGCGTCTTGGGTCTTGGCAAGAAGGAAGATTGGACTGCCCGAAAGCTCGTGCTTGCTGCGCGCAAACTATTTTCGCATCTTAAAGGAAATGATACCCGATCAATAACACTCTCTCTTGATGATTTCCGTCCACGTACTCTTTCCCTTGAACGCACAGCCGAAGTAGTGGCAACAAATCTTGAGATGGCGCAGTATGAATTTAATCGCTTTAAAGAAAAACCAAAAGACGGCTGGTTTGAAGTGCAATCGATATCCTATGAAGTAAAAGATGCAAGTAAGAAAAAAAGCATCTCAAAAGCACTCTTCACTGGCAAGAGTATTGGTGTGCATGTGAATGCCGCTCGAGAGCTCGCAAATACTCCGGGAGGTACCATGACACCGGTACTATTGGCGCGTGAAGCAAAAAATAGGGGAGAAAAATGCGGCGTGAAGGTGACGGTACTTAATGAAGCGGAAATGAAAAAGCTCGGCATGCATGCAATACTTGCAGTTTCAAAAGGCAGTAGTGAAGAAGCACAATTTATCATCATGGAATATCTAAAGGGGCCTAAATCGCAAAAGCCCATTGTGTTTGTAGGTAAAGGGATTACCTTTGATAGCGGTGGGCTGCATCTTAAACCCGGCAACGCAATGGATGATATGCATTTGGATATGAGCGGGGGAGCGGCTACGATTGGAGCACTCTGCGCTATTGCTGAACTGGGATTAAAAACAAATGTCATTGGACTGATTGCCGCTGTTGAAAATATGCCGTCAGGCGAAAGCTACCGTCCCGGAGACATTCTGACGTCAATGTCAGGAAAAACGATTGAGGTAGTGAGTCCCGACGCGGAAGGGCGCGTAACGCTTGCAGATGCGCTGTGGTATGCACGCCGCTATAATCCACGCCTCGTCGTCGATGTTGCAACATTAACAGGAGCATGTATTATTGCTCTTGGGCACCACGCATCAGCTCTGTTTAGCCCACAAGATCAGACTGCAGCTATGCTTTCAAAGGCTGGGGAAGAATGCGGAGATTATCTCTGGCGCATGCCACTGTGGGAGGAGTATGAATGCGGTTTGAAGGGTGTATTTGGAGATGTACTGAATGCTCCAAAAAATAGAGAAGCCGGATCCATTAATGCCGCACTGTTTCTTTATCAGTGGGCGAAGGACTTTCCTGCATGGGCTCACATAGATATTGCATCAACAATGACATCAGCGAGCGATGACAATCTTGCTAAGGGATCTACGGGCAGTGCAACACGGCTTTTTATTGAAGTAGCGCGGACATTTTAATAACTATACTACTAATAATTTCATTCTTAATATTGTTACATTTCTATGAGTGACTACCTTTGTCCGCAATGCGGTCAAACGTATGATTTGCCAGGCGTTTGCGATGTTTGCGGAGTAGATTTGCAGCCGAATGACGGCGATACCAATGAAGAAGAGGGAGATGAGCTTAATGATGAGGATACCGGATTCGATAATACGGATGACGAAAGTGAATCTGATCCTCTTGCAGCTGACTTTGATGATGATGATGACGATGATGAAGATGGGTTTGATGATGAATAACTCGAATAATGCATCGGCCGGGATACACTCCCGGCCGTTTTTCCACCTATGACTGACCTAATTATTATTGGAGGGGGTGTTGCTGCGTGCTCGGCAGGCATTTTTGCGGGTAGGCGCGGTTTGGCGCCTACGATTATTGCTAAAGACCTTGGCGGACAAACAGCATCGACATCTGAAATTGAGAATTATCCCGGCATAGGACGCATTGAAGGTCCAGAACTTGTTGAGCTTTTTTCACAGCAGGCGCGCAACGTGGGATGTACATTTATTGAAGGGCATGTTTCCGAGGTGCATGAGAATAATGAAGTGTTTGATGTGGTAACACGCACCAGTCGTTTTACTGCATCAAGCATCCTATGTGCGTTTGGGAAAACACCAAAGAATCTCGGAGTTGCAGGCGAAGAGCGCTATGAGGGGAAGGGAATCCATTACTGCAATGCGCACTCTGCTCTACACTATAAAGATAAAATTGTTGCCGTTGTCGGAGGCGGCAATTCAGCGCTGGAGCTTGTATGGAAGCTGTCTGGAATTGCGCGCCACATTTATCTTATCCATAGAAGCGATCAATTTAGGGCTGAAAAGATTCTTCTTGATCGTCTCAAGACACTTCATAATGTTGAACAACGTTTGTACACAACAGTTACTGCGCTCAGTGGCGAGGAATATCTGCGCGAGATAACACTTACACCATCTGACGCCGACAAACAAGAAATAGTAGCGGTGGACGGGTTGTTTGTTGCGATAGGGTTTGAATCAAGTACATCCTTTATATCCGGACTTGTTGAGTGCGATGCAACAGGTAAAATACAGATTGATGATAAATGTCAGACAACAAAACCAGGCATATTTGCTGCAGGTGATTGTACGACGGTGCCGTATCAGCAGATTATTATCTCGGCGGGAGAAGGTGCAAAAGCTGCTATTAGCGCGTATCAGTATCTTTCCAAAAAACAAGGCAAAAGACCGCTCCAAGTGGATTGGGGATTCCATGCCTAGTGCAGGGGAATGGTTTTTTAGCTCCCCTATGGTATACTTAGGTGTATAATACTTTACGTATGCACCTCTATGGATAAAAAAGGATTTTTGAAAGGTGCGGCACTGGGAGCAATTCTTGCATCTGCCGCCGCATTGCTCTGTGCTCCTCAGGCAGGGAAAAAAACACGGAAAGAAGCACAAAAACTTGCTCAGTCATTGCTGAAAAAAATGCTGAAAAGCGCACGGTCGCTCAATATGGTGTCTAAGGACGCTTATGAAAAAATGCTCGAAACATCGCTTTTGGAATATGCTCGTGGAAAGAAAATCACCACAGCATACTTGCAGGAAATGAAATCGATACTCACGAGCCATTGGGGTGATATACAAAAAGAATTAAAGAAAAAATAAGAGTTTCTATGCCTTATACTCTCACGGAAAATAAAGGAGGTATTGAGCTTCGCTCGGAAGGGACTATAGCAATAGATGCATTTTTGGACGGCGGCAGAGCGCTCTTTTCGCTTATGGGAGATTCAGAACATCTGAAAGATAAAGAGCGCATAAAAATGGTTGTCGATGCCAAAAATATAGAATCGCTTTTTGCCGAGTGGTTGCGAGAGCTTGTGCGGCATAGCGAAGAACAAAATATTCTTTTTGGCGAGTGTTCGATAGCTTCTATTCAGAAAGTAAACGATTCTCAATATCTGCTTACCGGAGCAGCATATGGCGAGGTATGTGACGCTTCAAAGCATGCACGAAAGCGCTCTATCAAAAATATTTCCCACCCAGAATGCAGTATAGATGAAGAAAAGCATACTGTGGTCTGTAGCGCCCAAATCACATAGGATTATTTTATGGATGCATTAGTACTCACACTCTCGAGATTTCTTAATGTATTGATTGTTGTTATTGTTGCGCTGTTTGCATACCTCATTGTTATCATTCTCGTGAAACGGTTTATTACGGTACTTTCCTCGAGATTGCCGATTATCCGCGGTACAACAATATCCGACCCCCGCATTAAGGGTGTCATAACGCTTTTTTTGACGTTAGCGCGCTGGGTACTTGGCCTTTGTGCCCTTTTCATTGTTCTCAATGAATTTAACGTGAATATCGGACCCTTGATCGCCGGGGCAGGCGTTGTAGGCATTGCTCTTTCTTTTGCTGCTCAGTCTATTTTGAAAGATGTTGGAAGCGGCATAACCATTCTTATTGGAGATCAATTTCGTCCTGGCGATGTCATTATTGTTAATGGTATTCAGGGTGTTGTAGAACATGTCAGCTTGATGAAAACAATTATTCGTGATAAACAGATTCTCTACACCATACCAAACGGACAAATCTCTACGGTGGGAGTTGTTCAATCACCAAGCCAAAATGCTCGAGGAACACGACACCACTAGCGATAGTAGTGTAGACCTCTTACACAACAATCCTTCCTACTACAATCATGCTTATTTGGCTGCAAACAATTCATCTCTCGTCAATGAATCACACGGATTCATTTCCTCAAGCTTCATTGTTTTCGCTCAAATAATCATGCTTTCGTTACGGAAAATTACTGTGCAAGAGGTCTTATGAAAACAAAATCACGGATGTATCGCAGAATGGAAATTATTCCAGGCATGCTTGTCTGGATCACTTTTTTTTCTGGAGTAGTACTGTCGATCGTCAAGCCATTTTGGGTGATCTATTTTATTCTTTTGTTCGATTTGTATTGGCTTTTCCGAGTTGCCTATTTTCTTATTTTTCTCATTCTTGCATGGAGGACGTATAGGCAATCAATGAAAACAGATTGGAATGCCGCATTGCGCGCGCACAACGATTGGCAATCCGTCTATCACCTCATATGCCTACCGTTTGTGCATGAAAGTACTGAGATAGTCGATACGGCACTTATTGCTCTTGCCCAATCGCGCTATCCCTCAGACAGGATGATTGTGGTGCTTGGAGGGGAGGGGCGAAATGAGCCACATGCCTTGCAAGTAATGGAAGTAATGAAAAAAAAATATTCAACTGTCTTTACTCGCTTTCTTACCACTATCCATCCGGATGGGATTGCAGGAGAAATAAAAACAAAAGGAGCAAACCTTCATTACATGGGCGTGCAATCGAAGACGCTTATAGATCAGCTCAATATTTCCTATGAGCGTGTGATTGTTTCAGCTTTTGATATCGATACGATTGTGCATCAGGACTACTTTTCCTGCCTGACATCGGCGTACCTTTCCCATCCGAATAGAACACACTCAAGCTACCAGCCGGTTGTGCTCTATAACAATAATATCTGGGATTCTCCCGCGCCGATGCGCCTCGCAGCATTTAGTACGACGTTTTGGCTCATGACTGAACTCGTGCGGCCTGATCGGTTGTTTACCTTTTCGTCTCACAGTATGCCATTTCAGGCGCTTGTTGATGTTGGGTATTGGGATCCTACAATCGTTAGTGAGGATTCGCGAATTTTCCTACAATGCTTTATGCGATATAACGGAGATTACGAAGTTACACCACTTTTTATACCTGTCTCAATGGATACCGTATTAGCTGAAGGGACATGGAAGAGTTTGGTGAATTTGTACAAACAACAGAGGCGATGGGCATGGGGCGTGGAACATTTTCCCTATCTTGTTGAAAATTTCTTGAAAAATCGGATGATCCCAATCGGTAAACGCTTAAAAATACTTTGGAATCAGACCGAAGGCATGTATACCTGGGCAACAGCGCCATTTATCATACTTCTTCTTGGCCGCTTCCCCCTTTTGTTTGTAAGCGATTCAGAGCAAAGCAGTATTGTTGCTCAAAACGCACCTCATATTCTTGAACTGCTCTTGAATATGAGTTTTGCAGGCATTGTTATTATTGGTATAGTTTCCATGACATTGCTGCCGCCTCGCTCGAAGCGGCACGGGGTATCTAGTGTGCTATTTATGATCTTGCAGTGGCTTCTGCTTCCTATTTCTATTATTCTTCTCAGTTCAATTCCGGCAATTGATGCCCAAACACGACTTATGTTTGGAAGATATTTAGGATTCTATGTTACAGAAAAGTCCCGCATCGCTCAGAGCGCATGAAAAAGGCTCGTATGCTATCAGTCTTGTGACATTCAACGGCGAGAAGTACTTACCACGCTGCCTGCAAAGCGTTGCTTCTCAAACCAAGCCCCCCGCTGAATATAGGATATGGGATAATGCATCGACTGACAGCTCACGAGTTAGTATAAGCAAAAATACACAGAAAATCGATTGCGTGTTTTCGTCGGAAAATACAGGTTTTGCACGAGCGCATAACGATGCTATTCGCTCAACACGCTCTGAATATATTCTCATTCTCAATCAGGATACCGTTCTCGAACCCTCGTATTGCGAACTGCTTATTGCATTCATGGATAAACACCCGGATGTTGGAAGTGTAAGTGGACTTCTCATACGTATTCGGTCGTTCGATGACATTCCACGTGCAGCATCCATAGATGCGTGCGGAATATCATTGGCGCAGAGTCAGCATGCATACTTAACGCACTCAGGCTTAGCGGCTTCGCACTGTACAAGCGAGCAAGAAGTATTTGGTGTACCTGCAACATGTGCCCTCTATCGACGTTTGGCGCTTGAAGATTGCATGCTTGACAGACAAGGAAAGAATGAGTATTTTGATGATGATTTCTTCATGTATAAGGAAGATGTTGATCTTGCCTATCGTATGCGTTTACGGCAGTGGAAGAGCTACTGCATTCCTCAGGCGATATGCTATCATGTGAGAAGCGCTAAGAGTTCATTTCTCGTTGTCAATCGTGGGGCGCATATCATTCGCTACTGGTCGTATCGCAATCATTGGTATGTGCTTTTCAAAAATGTTCCGGCGGCACTTTTGCCGTTTGTCGGCATTCAGATGATATTCTATGAATGTGCAAAATGTATTTATATGATACTCTGCGAACCAACACAATTAAAAGCATTTGGCGAATTATGGAACATGTATGCAGTGATGAAAAAGAAGAGGTCAATCATTCAATTGAGGCGCACATGCTCTGTAGTTGATTTATTGAAATGGATGAAGCGCATTTTTATATAATCTATCTATGAACAAACCGGCATTCTCATTCGTTATTCTCAACTATAGAACAAAGGAATTGGTGCGGGAGTGCATTGCGAATATATACCGCGCAAATATTCAATTAGCTTTTGAGATTATTGTTGTTGATAATAGCCGAGACGCAGGGCTTGAGGAGATTCTCGAGCAGCGATACCCTCGTGTTCGTTATATTCCGCTTGCACGTAATATTGGGTGCGCAGCAGGAAATAATGTTGGTATGAATGCCGCTCGGGGAGAATATATCATCATTTCCAACGCAGATGTTACATTGTTATCTGGTGCCTTAGAAATGCTCTATCGGTTTTTACATGACCATCAGGATGTCGGCATTGTTGGCCCACGACTCTTGAATCCGGATGGCAGCATTCAAGAATCATACTATAGATTTTATCGCTTACTTACGCCGGTGTATCGTCGATTATGGATAGGCAAGCTGCCATTTGCTCGAAAACATATCGAAGCATTTTTGATGAAAGATATTGAGGTGAATGGCCCCACAGATGTAGATTCCCTCATGGGAGCTTTTCTGATTGCGCGACGATCGGCAGTGCAAAAGGTTGGTCTGTTTGACGAACGTTTTTTTCTTTACTTCAGTGATACCGACTGGTGTATGCGTTTTTGGCAGAATGGATTCCGAGTCGTCTATCATAGTAGCGCTCAGCTTATTCATCTCCATAAGCGGCAATCTGCACAGCGGATGGGACTCCATTCAATACGAGATACTGCCACGAGAATCCACATTATTGATGGTATACGATATTTTTTGAAATATCCCATGACGTATGCACGGACTTAGTTTTCATAAGCGAAAGCAAAGTCATCTTAAAAGCATAATTATCGGCTGTATTGTTCTTATTGCTCTTTGGATTGGCGGTATCATTTGGATTGGCGGACGCGATGTAGCGCGAGTAGCTCATATATTTTCTACGCTATCATCGTCACTCGAAAGTATTAAAAGTGATGTTGAGCACTTTCGATATTCAAGAATTCAAGACAGTCTTGCAATCTCTCGGCAAGCCCTTGCCGAACTGAAATTACAGATCTCAAGCGCCCCCACATTTACCGTTTCTTTTTCACCATTTCAAGCCTATCAGAAAGAAACTCTCACACTTATATCGCTTGTAGACCTTTTTGTGAGCGTGGGATACGATCTTTCAAAAATTACTATTCCACTGGAAACAATTCTTCTTGTGCAGGAGGGAGATTCACATATTAAGGAATTGTCGGAGCAAGATAAGAAACGCATATTAGACATACTAACGTCCGGACTGCCGTCAATAACAGGTTCGCGTGCTTCGTTAGATCTCTTGCTGCAGCGGCTTGAAAAAATTTCAGATACTTCACTTCCAAGCCAGGCAGTGCCGCTTAAGCAGGCATTGTATAATCATGCACAAAGGGTGCGAGATATACTAGATGCCGCAGTACCCTATCTATCAGTTGCACCCGCACTTCTTGGACATGACCGCGAGATGACGTATCTTTTGCTATTCCAAAACAATGCGGAGGTGCGCGCAACAGGAGGATTTATTGGATCATATGGAATTCTTACACTTCGTAATGGAGAAATTAAATCATTTTTTACCGATAATATTTATAATTTTGATGACAATGCAAAACACTTGCGCATTCCACCGCCAAAACCGTTGCGTACGTATGGTGGCATACGCGCATGGTATTTGCGTGATTCAAATTGGTCTCCTGATTTTCCTACTGCTGCACGGCAGGCCCTCTGGTTTTATGCGCGCGAGGGCGGCACTAAAAAAATTGATGCCGTACTTACCTTGACTCCAGATGTCATATCATCGCTTATGCGGATCGTTGGTCCTGTATCCGTGGAGGATCTTAATTTCGATCCCGATCAATTGCGCGATCAACTGGAATACCAAGTTGAAAAAGGTTATGAACGAAGGGGTATTGCCAGATCTGAGCGCAAGGACGTTATTCGATTGATTGCGGATGAGCTTATCCGGCGCATTGCGAAATTAAGCATAGTGGAGTGGGAAGGGATATTCGGCGTCATGCGCGCCCGCTTGGCTGAAAAGACGCTTATGGCCTATACGCGCGATAGCGACCTTTTTCAATTTTTGAAAGATCATGGCTGGAGCGGAGAAGTTCTTCAGAAATCGAGTGATTACCTTATGGTTGTGGATAGCAACATCATCAGTTTAAAAACAGATGCCGTGATGGATAAGAAGATTTCATATACTATTAAGGAAAATGATGACGGCGTCCTGAAAGCAAAAGTACTTCTCACCTATACAAATAATGGAACATTTTCATGGACGTCTACCACGTATAAGGATTATGTTCGAATTCTTATTCCTCAAGGAAGTTCGCATATTTCTTCCCCTATTCCCCTTGAGATTTCTCAAGAGCATGGTAAGATGGTTCTCGGCGCATTCATTGAGATTGAACCCCAAAAAACAGGTACCCTTTCCATTGAATATCAGCTTCCAAAACACGTAGAAGAAGATGTCAAAAAAGGGTTGTATACATTATTTGTTCAGAAGCAGAGCGGTGTTATTGGGCAAGAGATTTCTGTTGTTGCGCATTTTGTCCGTCCGATTGCTTCATATAGCCCACTGATCGGATCAACGTCAAAGTCAGAGCTTGGAAGTGTTGAGTTCGAATCACTTCTTCAAACTGATAAGGAATACTCTATCACATTTAAGTAACGTATGGCATTTACACCAAAACTCGGCATTGATCTTGGAACGACAAATATTCTGGTTCATATCCCCAAACGCGGCATTGTCATAAATGAGCCATCAGTTGTTGCTATTTCCATTATTGATAAAAAAGTTCTTGCTGTTGGCAGAGAGGCAAAAGAAATGCTTGGAAGAACGCCAGATACCATTGTTGCCTATCGCCCACTTAAAGACGGAGTAATAGCAGATTATCGCACGACAGAAGCAATGCTGCGGTATTTTGTGAACAAAGCACTCGGCGGTTTTCGTATTTTCCGTCCGGAAGTCATGGTGGCGGTTCCTGCAGGCATTACATCTACCGAACGCCGTGCAGTTATCGATGCTACGCTCGCGAGCGGCGCAAAGGCTGCATATATTATTAAAGAACCGGTTGCTGCAGCAATCGGTGCCAATATTCCTATTGGCAATGCATCCGGCCATATGATCATTGATATTGGAGGCGGCACTGCAGAAATTGCCGTTATTTCATTGGGTGGGGTTGTTGCTTCAACGTCAGTGCGTATCGGCGGGAATAAGTTTGATTATGCAATTATGGAATATGTTCGAAAAAAGTACGGACTTGCGATAGGGGAGCGAACGTCAGAAGAAATCAAAATAACTATTGGTTCAGCACTCTATCTTGATGATAAGCTCACAATGGAAGTGCGTGGACGCGATATGCTTACCGGACTGCCAAAAACAATTAGTGTAACATCAGATGATGTAACCGATGCGGTGTCAAATGAACTTGATGGTATTATTTCTGCGCTCAAAACTGTGCTTCAGAATACACCACCCGAACTTGCGGCAGACATTATTGATAGAGGTATTATTATGTCGGGGGGCAGCTGTTTGCTTCGCAATTTAGACCAGTTGGTAACACGCGCTACGGGTATCCCATCATATATTGCCGATGAAGCATTGTTGTGTGTCGCAAAGGGTACCGGTATTGTTTTGGAAAACCTCGATGCGTATAAGAGAAGTATTTTAGCAACAAAATAGCCATGACGATTGGTGTTGATGTATCGCGTGCATTTAGGAAAGAAAAAACCGGCATTGAATGGTATGTTTTTCATTTGATGAAAGCACTGGCAGACATCGATACAGAGCACGAATATATATTTTATACAGACCGAATGCCCCCAGGCGATATGGATGCTGTCATTTCTTCTCGTTTGCGTATACTTCACTGGCCATTCAAACACTTTTGGACTCAAGGAAGACTTTCACTTGAAATGCTAGTTCATCCCCCAGATGTATTGCTCATACCAGCGAGCGCATTACCGCTCATTCATCCACAAAAAACCATTACTGTCGTTCATGATGTCGGCTTTTTCTGCCACACAACATATCGGAGCTGGCAAGATGTGGCATATTTGAAATGGTCAACGTTGTATGCGCTTAAGCAGGCGTGGCGAATCGTTGCCGTTTCAGAATGGACAAAACAAGAAATTATTCGTAACTACAGAACCCCGAGTGAGAATATTCACGTTGTACATATAGGTTTGGATTCAACCTATGCCGCTTTGCAAGACAAGAGTGCCATTCGAGCGACTATCGAAAAGTATGGCATCCAACAACCATATTTTCTCACCATTGGTAGAATTGATGAACGAAAAAATATTAAGAGCTTAGTGCAGGGATTCGTGCTTTTTTCCCGCTCCAATTCCTCACACTGTCTTGTCGTTGCCGGTCCAAAAGGCTATGGAGCTCAAAAAAGCATTGCCGCTATTGAAGAAGCGCACAAAATGGGTGTAAGGATTATGTATATTCCATGGTTAGAAGAGTATGAGAAGAAAGCGCTTTTGTCGGGATGTGCTGCATTTGTTTTCCCGAGCCTCTACGAGGGTTTTGGTATTCCTGTAATTGAAGCTCAAGCATGCCACGTTCCGGTTATTACTTCACAAACAACTTCACTGCCAGAAATTGCAGGTGCCGGAGCGCTTTATATCGATCCACAATCAGCCCTATCTATAGCGAATGCCATGCAAAAAATTGCTTCTGATGTATCGTATGCCGCTCATCTCACAGAAATCGGGTATGAAAATACAAAGCGATTCACGTGGAAGTCGTGTGCGCGTGGCATTGACTCTCTATCGAGAGAGAAGACAGTATGCTAAACTATCTACAGCTATGAATAGTATAGTAAAAGAACAGCATCCAATGTGGCAGTATGTCGTTCGACTCTATCATGAGGGTATGCTTCCTCATGCCCTGCTTTTTGTTGGTTGTACAGGTGATGGTGAAAAAGATTTTGTACAAACATTTATCGATTACATTAAACCATCGGAAACAATTACAGTCCAAAATGAAGACGAAGATCGCAAGCATCCTATTATAACAGTTAAGCAAATACAGGATGTGCGGCAGAAGCTATCGCGAAGGAGTATTTCTGGACGGATTCGGATCGTTTTGATACCATGCGCCGAGGAGCTTACTGCAGAAAGCGGTAATGCACTACTTAAAACACTGGAAGAGACACCTGCAGACAGTGTATTTATATTAAAGGCATTTTCTCGCTTAGGAGTCATGCCAACTGTTGCATCTCGCTGTGCCGTATTGAGACTGCCCGAAAGTACTCATATCAGCGGGATGAGTAGTATGAGTCTTTCGCATTTGATATCGCTTTCTCTTGGTGAAAAGCTCGTAGCATGCCAGTCGCTGACAAAGGATGATTGTGACGGATTTTTTTCTGAATTAGAAGGTACAATCTTGCGTGAGAAAGATTCCATTCCCAAGGTGAATATATTGCTCTATCGCGAACTAATCAATGTGCAGATGAGCCGGAGTGGCGGTGTGCGCGAACAAAGCGTATATGATGCTTTTTGCCTGAACACAAGCCTATGACTACCTCAAACACATCACTTGGTATTGTCATTCTCACACTGATGCTTACCGGAGCCTCATGTACGTTAAAGGGGTCTTCCGATACTGTTATACAATCGTCGAATAAAGGAAATACATGGCAGTCAAAATCGCTTGTAAAGGGTACGGGTGGCAAACTCCTGAGGCTTACTACAGCAGAAGCTACATTTCTTGCAGTTAATCCAAAGAATTCTCTTAATCTTTTTTTGGGCACCAAAGCCCAAGGATTGTTTATCAGTGATAACGCAGCAATTCACTGGACACAAATGATTGCAAATCAAGAGATTGTTGATGTTGTACTAGATCCAACGGCGAAATGTACGCTTTTTGTGGCGCTTCCGACCAAAGTTTTACGTACCGTTAATTGCGCAGAAAGTTGGGAAACCATCTATAATGAAACTCGGAAAACAAGAATTACCAGTATTGCGCTTGACTCGTCCGATCCCATGGTGGTGTATATTGCAAGTCTTTCGGGAGATGTCTTCAAAAGTACCAATCAAGGGATGACATGGAATTCTGTATTTTATCGTGATCGCACTCCCATTGCAAAAATTCTCCTTGATCAGTTTGATACAGCAATTGTAACCATTATTTCACGCGATTCCCAAGTAATTCGAAGTTATACGAAGGGCGGTGACTGGCAAGACATAACGCCACCAAAGGAAATCCAGCTTCAACGAGGTGATTATCGAGCGGCTCAAGTATCTGGCAAAAAAGAACAGTTATTCCTAGCAACATCGATGGGTCTCTGGAAATTTGAAGGAACGGAAAAGAGTTGGCGGTTTATTCCCCCGCTTACGCCAATAGGCAGCGTGGATGTGCGCGTCGGTGCGATGAATCCGTCGAACGAGGATGAGATTTATTATGCAACAAAAAATACATTCTACCATTCCACAGACAATGGCGCTCATTGGACAGCACAGGTTCTCCCAACGTCCCAGTGGCCCTCAGTCATTGCGATTGACCCTAATAACCTATCGATTATCTATATGGGTCTTATGAAAGAGGTAGAAAAAAATCCTTATTTATAATGTTTTCAATATGATTGATATCCACAAACAAAAAAGTGAATTCGAAAAACATCTGACGTATTTGCAGGATGAGCTGAAGAATCTTCGAACAGGACGCGCAAGTACCAGTCTCGTAGAGGGGCTTATGGTTGAAGCGTACGGAACTCTTTCGCAGTTGCAGCATCTTGCATCACTCAGTATTCCCGATGCTCGCACTATTCTTATTTCTCCGTGGGATAAGTCTGTACTCAAAGATATTGAAAAAGGGCTCTTGGCGGCAAATCTTGGCGTCAATCCTGTAAACGACGGTTCATCAATTAGATTAGTCATGCCGTTGCTCACTGAAGAAAATAGAAAGGCGCTTGTGAAAGTAGTGGGACAAAAAGTGGAGCAGGCAAAAATTGCCGTTCGAGCTGTCCGCGATGCTTTGCGGGAAGATGTTCAGAAAAGCGAGAAATTAAACGAAATTACCGAAGACGATCGCTATGATCTCTATAAACAGATTGATGAGCTTACAAAGCTGACAACTACGCGAGCGGATGAATTTGGTTCAAAAAAAGAAGAGGATATTCTTACACTTTAATTCATGATTATAGGCTAACAGTATGGTTGGAATTATTGCAACCGTCCTATTGTTTTTAGCTGTACTATGTGTTTTAGTTCTTATTCATGAACTGGGGCATTTTGTTGCAGCACGCATATTTGGCATACACGTTGAAGAGTTTGGCTTTGGTTTTCCCCCGCGCGTCTGGGGTATAAAAAGGGGACCGACGCTGTATTCTATCAATGCACTGCCGCTTGGAGGTTTTGTCAAATTAAAGGGTGAAGATGGTACGGGAACATTGTCGCAGGATAAGGATAGCTTTGCATCGCGTCCGTGGTGGCAGAAATTAATTGTACTCGCGGCGGGTGTTTTCATGAATGTAGTATTGACGATTGTATTGTTTACCGTAGGGTATGCTATTGGCATGCCTCATATTCTTGATGCTGAAAAGCTGGATGGGCAAGCACGGGATGCAAAAATTCAAATAACCTATATACAGCAGGGGTCACCGGCTCAGAAAGCAGGACTTGCAATAGGCGATGTCATATCGCAGCTTGATGGAGTAGCGCAAACATCCATACAAGATGTACAGGATTATACTCGAGCACATGTTGAGCAATCCGTAACGGTAACCTATATACGTGGCAACAGTGTTTCTACTCAGCAGATTACCCCTGTCATTTTAAAAGAAACCGGTAAGGCAGGTATTGGTATTGGAATAGCTCGCATTGGTCTTGTGTCCTATCCGTTGCATATCGCATTTATTAAATCACTTGAAACGACATGGGGTATTGCTGTTATGATTGTGAGTACGCTAGGAAGTGCATTGCGACACTTGGCTTTTGATAATTTTGTCGGTCCAGTAGGAATCGCGTCATATACAGGCACCGTTGCGCAGCTCGGCATAACCTATCTCATTAATCTTGTTGGTCAGCTTTCCATGAGTCTTGCTATTTTTAATTTTCTTCCGATTCCTGCACTTGATGGCGGGCGGGCGCTTTTTATCCTTATTGAACGCGTGAGGCGCAAAAGTCTGAACCCGGCATTTGAAAATGCCATTCATGTTGCTGGATTCATGCTCTTGATTGCTCTACTGATACTCATTACAATACGGGATGTTACGAGAATGCTGCCGATGTAGAGCGACTCCTCTATGGACGTATTATTATTTTCTTTCATCAATGGAGTTGCACATCGTTCTTGGATTATAGATGCTGGTATCGTTTTTTTTGCAACCTATGCACTTCCTCTTCTGGGTATTGGAATAGTCATTGCAGGTGTACAAAAAAAATCGCTGTTGAAGCATGCGATTTTTAGCTCGAGTTTGGCATTTGGAATAAATGCCACAATTGGTTCTTTGTTATTTCGCTCGCGACCGTTTGTTGACCATTCTGTTATTCAGCTTATTGAAAAATCTGCAACGAGCAAATCATTTCCGTCAGATCATACAGCCCTTTCCTTTGCTTTGGCAGCAAGCATCGGTGCGGCGTATCCTCGTATGAGTGGCGTAGCGTATACGCTAGCATGTATCATTGGCGTGTCTCGCATTGCAGCAGGCGTGCATTACCCATTGGATATTATTACAGGCGCTTTTGTTGGTTTGATGAGTTTTGCGATTGTATGGAGAGTGGTTCGGTTATGAAAAAGCTGTTCATATGTATCACTGCATGTAGTGCAATTGTTATGCTATTACTTGCAGCTGTTTTCACTATTCTCAGTCCGTTATCATCATCGGTACAAGAAAAAAAAATAATCATTGAGTCGGGTGATACGGTCGAAATAATAGCTGCTAAACTCTATGACAGTGGGTTGATCCGCAATCCTTCTGTAATGATAACTGTATCAAAGCTTCTTTTCCCATCGTATTCATACAAGGCGGGGGAATATGATATCCCATCAAATGAGCCGCTTTTTAGCCTCATGAAGAAATTAGCAATTGGAGTACCAAAGCGTGAATTGAGTATTACTATCCCCGAAGGATGGTCGATTGACGACATAGGAAGCGCGTTGGATAAGCAAGGTGTTTTTTCAAAAGATGATTTTTTACGTTCATCAAAAAAAGATTGGTCGGCATACTTTCCATTTCTGATTGGGACAGCGCAACAAAGGACAATCGAAGGTTTTTTGTTTCCGGATACCTACCGTATATTTGTTGATTCCACCCCTGATGATGTAATACGAAAAATGCTTACAAATTTTAATACTAAAGTGTATGTGAAGTTCGGCGAAAAGGCAGATGAAAAAGGATGGGCGCTTTACGATAGAGTAATACTTGCAAGTATTGTGGAACGAGAAGTTCGGACTGATGTCGACCGCGCACGTGTTGCCGACATCTTTATGCGACGGATGGAACTTGGCATGCCGCTACAGGCCGATTCAACAGTAAACTACATTACCGGTAAAAAATCTCCTCAAAGCTCCTATAATGATATTGCAATTGATTCGCCTTACAACACCTATCGCGTGAAAGGCCTGCCGCCGGGACCTATTTGTAATCCTGGCCTTTCCTCCCTGCGGGCAGTGCTCTACCCTATACGGAATGAGTATCTCTATTTTCTTACAGCACCAGATGGCAGAACTGTTTTTAGTAAGACCTTCCAAGAGCATGTGAAGAATAAAAGAGAATATTTGCAAAACTGATATGAAAAATCACGCACGAGTGAGGGGTAAATCGCAAGTTCTTGGTTATCGAACGCCAAGTAGGTTTATTGCTCATCAGCAGTATCACCGGGTGATAAAAAGCTACAAAGCAAAAACAAACAAGAGCACTACTTGACAGCTTATCTCCACTATCCTAGAATAGACCATATACTCCATAGACAGCGGGTGCAGTTCCCTTGAACTGCTTAATTACCCGCCGAGGATTAAAGGTCGGGCCAATGATAATTGGCATGTAGGTCTGTGGCAGTATGCACAGATTTTTTTATTACCTAGTTAGTTACTTGTTATGGCTCGAACAAAAGAAAGTAAACAAGGCATCATTAAGCAGCTTACGGAAAGACTTGCAGATGCGCGCTCAGTGGTATTTGTTAGCTTGAAGGGTTTGAAGGTTAAAGAAACCGAAGAATTACGTCGCAACTTGCGAGCAGAACGCATAGATTGCATGATGGCAAAAAAAACGCTGATTCGCCGTTCGCTTGAGAACCGCGGTGTAACAACAGTCGATCCAAAGCGCTATGAAGGAGAGGTTGCGTTGGTATGCGGTTATGATGATGAAGTAGCTCCTGCTCGATTGTTGGCGTTGTTTGCAAAAACCCATGAGGCATTGCAGCTTCTTGGAGGATTGATGTTCAAGGAAGGTGAAGAGTTGGTCAGTATGGATGCAATGCAAATTAAGCGTCTTGCCCTTCTGCCTTCTCAGACTGAACTTCGCGCTAAGGTAGTAGGATGTCTTGCCAACCCTCTGCGCGGCATTGTATCTGTTCTAAGCGGCAATACTAGAAGTCTCGTATATGTACTGAATGCAATCAAAATTGCGAAATCTTCCTAAGTGAATTGCATTCCTAATTAATGAAAGAATCATATTTTTATGTCAGATGAAAAAAAAGAGGTCATTGTTCCCGAGAAATTTAAAGACCTAGTATCCAAGATCGAAAGCTTAACAGTCCTTGATCTTGCTGAACTTGTTAGTCTTCTCGAAGATAAATTTGGCGTTTCAGCCGCAGCTCCCATGATGGCTGCCGCAGCAGGCGCGCCTACAGCAGAAGCAGTTGAAGAAAAAACCGCATTTGATGTTGAGCTCAGCGAAGCAGGAGCGCAGAAAATTAATGTTATTAAAGCAATCCGTGAATTGACGCAGCTTGGCTTGAAGGAAGCAAAAGATCTTGTCGATGCAGCACCAAAAATTGTGAAAGAAGGTGTAAGTAAGGCCGATGCTGAAAGCATGAAGAAGAGACTTGAAGAAGCAGGAGCAAAAGTCACTCTCAAATAGGCGTACATATAAAAAACTGCCCACATGCCGGTGCTTTATGCAGAGCATGGTATGGGCTGTTTTTTATTTGAGTTTTTCCAGTGGTATATTCAGAAGATCTGCACCGTTGACTACCAGAAGAGATTTTGTCGATGGACGCAGTTGAATATCTTTCAGTGAGCTGAAGACAGGAGAGAGAAGCTGTGCTTTGAGCTGGTATGATTTTTTATCAAGTACAATGATTCTGTTACCTCGCGGCTCCAAAAGAAATAATAAGGGGGTGGAAGGATCCGTTTCTATCTTTGTAAGAGATTGAGGTGTTGGAATGATCGATGGTAGAGGTATGGGTCGAGGCCTTCCGTTGACGTATTGATAGAGCTGGTTACTGCTTTTCAGTACATAGAGAGAGCCGTCAATATCGAAATCCAAAATATCATGAAGGGAAATTGATGGATCTTTCACCCATTCGATCCCTATTCCAAAGCCACTTCCCAATACCAAATGTTTAAAAAACGTTGCAGCACTCGCACTATACACATAAGCATTTGAGTTGTACGTTTGAATTTTATCTATTCTTCCTTCTTTAGCAGAAAGAGAAATTGGCAATGGTTTTGATACGGAGTTTTGTTCTAGACGATAGAGGCGAGTGCCATCGCCATTGCATGCAATGATCGCATTCTTTATCGCTGCTGCGCAGCGGGAGGTGGTCATGGAAGAGGGAACCGTGCTGTGTGTTGGATTCTTTGCTCCCGGCGAAAGTGAATAAAAATGTTGTTCAGATGCAATGAGAATCGTTCCGGAGTATTCTGTTGCATCTACTGATTCGGCAGTAGCTATGTCTGCAAGTGTTGCAATATATTCGGGAGAATCAATAGTGATAGCATGATTAAGGCGCTTCACAAGTGATGCGATTTTTGTCCGAAGTATCACAAGTGATGATTGCTGCTTGTCGGTAAGTGGTTGCGGTACATGCTCAATAAGCTGCTGCATCTCTTGGATAAGGGGAAATGCAGCTGAGTCATTTTCGAAAATAACGCGAGCTTCAGCACTATTTGATTTATCGGTAATCGACTGAATAATTGTTTCAACTGATGCAACGTGCTGCTGCTTTTTTTTCTGCGCGCTTAGTGTAAACAAGCTTGTTACAAAGAGCACAATAAAAAGGATGCTGAGCGAGAGGATAATTCGCGATGGTTTCGGTAGTTTGAGAAAAGTATGCTTAGCAGAAGAATATGCAGCTTGGAATTTGGAATACATTTTAGGTGCCAAATGAGCATGGCTCTGAAGTACATTTCGATATGATCGCGATGTAATAGCGCGCTGGATTGATCGCGCAGTATTGATAAGATGTTTTCCAAAACGCTGAAGCGCTGTGATTATGATATGAATAAACGAACGCATTTTTTTTGCGTTTGCCGGTTGAAAAAGTATTTTTTCAAGGGTAATAATCTTTTGAATACAAAGTTTAAGAAGATGAGTAGCACGGGATATTGCGTGAGAAACATGGAATGATGTAGCTGGAGTCATAACACTATCCGTGCCTCGTTGTCTGCTATTAAGCTCTTCCATAGAACGGTTAGATGCGGTTTGGATCCTATGCTGCTGTTGGGCCATTTGTGCATTGCCTGTGTATGTTGGATGAATAAAAAGCGCAGTGAGATCATTGCGGGCCTGAACTCTGCCAAGTATGCGCTCAAGGGACAATGTTAGATGGTCTGGATGTTGGGTTGTGACAATTTGTTTGAGCTGCTCGAGCGAAAGGTAGTCCAGAAGCGATCCGGTTGTAATACATACAACACCGTCAGGCAAACTAACAGCGCCGGAAACTATTTGTGAAAAAAGCCTCGTCTGATGCTCGCTGTTCTTTCCCGCGTCAATAATAGGAGCGAGAGAGTACCGAGAGAACCCCTGCTTGTTTGTGGTTGGGTAGATATAGAAACTGTGCAGCATTCCCCCTGTTACACTGAGATAGAGCGTACCTTCTGAAAGCACGCCAATAATGCAGTGAATTTTTTTTAAATCAATCGATCCCGAACGCTTGTGATCCTCTTGAAAGTCAATAAGTGCAGTTGTAACTTTGTCGTATATGTATTGAATTGCATTCTCAAATAAAAACTCATGATTATTCAATCCGCTTTCTGCAGTTTGTGCATTATCGGGAAGTGATTGTGCTCGATGATAAAAATCAACAAAATGTTTAACTGTTTGTTTTATGAAATACTGGTAAAGTTCTTGAGAAGAATTGATGGAAAAAACACCAAAAATAGTAACTGAACCATTTTTCTGTTCGATGGGTCCATTTGAAAATGTATATGATAGTTCATCGTGTCCCTTTCCCTGAATTGATATCTTTGAGAAAAAAGGTTTATAATTATAAGCCATATCAGGGCATCTTTACAGTTTTCTAAAAAGCAATTATAGTATAGCCTATAAATATGTAAACAGCAATTGTTCAGGATTTATGGCAAGGAGGTGCTGTTGAATTTTCAGATCATATGCTTGAACACATTTTTGGTTCAAAGACACGTACGCGACTTTTGCGTTTATTTCTCATGCATCCCGAGGACTCATATTTTATTCGTGAGCTTACACGAAAGATTGATACACAGATTAACTCAGTGCGTCGTGAACTCAAAAATCTTATTGATTGCGGTATTATTTCTGAAGCAGTCATAAAGAGCAATCATTCTCTCAAGCCCCAGTTTGTTGTAAAAAAAGAGCCACAAAGTAAAAAGCAAGATACTGAATTAACAGACAAACATATAAAGCGGTATTTCACAGCAAATAAAGAATACTCGCTCTACCAGGAATTGAGATCTCTATTCTTAAAAAGTCCAATCTTATTTCAGCAGGATCTCATTCGTGAAGTTCAGAATCTTGGCTCCATCAATTCCATCATACTGTCTGGTTTTTTTGTGAATAGGGAAGATACTCCGGTTGATCTACTCATTATTGGAGACGTTTCGCGCAGTAGGCTCTTGAAAGTAGTGCAGGCATTTGAGAGAGAGTATGAGCGTGAGATTAATTTTACAACAATGACTCGTGATGAATATGCCTATCGAAAGAGTGTCACGGATCGTTTTCTATTTAAAATTTTAGAGGGCAAAAAGATAGTTGTTTTTGATACACTGACTGATCAACAGGTCTAGGCATTGGATTTAATTCAAGGTATACTTGAGTGAGATTCATACTCACTGATCCAATGTCAATATTTCAGGAAACACTTCATATAAGCCAGGATGAAGAAGTGCTGGGAACCTATCGCCCACATTCTATTGTTGCTCTCCTCCGCCTGTTGCCCTTCTGCGCTCTTCTTATTGTTACCTGCTTGTTTTTGTTTCCATTTCTTTCACTTGGTTTAAATGGAATTGTTATATTTTCTTTGCTTATTTTTGCACTTCTTCTTTTTATGTTCACAATCCTTTCTCAATGGATTGGAACCATTACGGTTGTTACATCGCGGAGGATCATGCAAATCACGCGCACAAGCATGCTCAAAAAACAAGTGAAGGAATTTCAACTGGAAACAATTACTGAAATTTCATATGAGTGTAAAGGATTTTTGCAAACACTTTTTTCGTTGGGGAATATGCAGATTACCGCGCTCTATACAGGAACGCGCTATACAGTTATGAAAAATATCGAACATCCACAGCAGGTGCTTGATCGTATTTCTCATGCAGTATCACGCATGCAAAAAAGAACCGATAGCCCCAAAGGCCAAGCAGGAAAACTTCATTCAGTTGAAATCACCGGTGATGAAGAAGGCGTATGAGGGATAAGCGCACGTTAAGCCTTCATTCATCAAAACTCTTTTTTTTTACACTTTCATTGGTGTTTGTTTTTTTGATGTGGAAATTTGTAAGTATTACGTTACAAACAATAGAAAGCCAATCAAAAATTGCCGCACTGCGTTCTGAGCTTGAACAGATGCAGTCGAGGCAGGATAATCTAAAGCACATGGAAGAATTTTTTAAGAGCGATTTTTTTGCTGAACGTGAGGCACGGATGAAATTCGGACTTCAAAAAAAGAATGAACAAATGGTCATTTTGCAAAATAATTCTAAAACTTCTCCATTTAAAAAAGATAGCGAGCCTTCTGAGGAAAAAAACCCTTCGTTGATTTACGGTCAAAATTCGCCAGATCGTTCCATCCGAGTAGAATGGTGGAAATACTTTTTCGGTGATTAAGAAAATCATCGCTGCGGTCTTCTCAAACTTTTTCAAAGCCAGCGGTGGGATTCGCCTACAACTCTCGGTTCGCCGTCGCTCACCTTGGTCGCAGGCCGCCCCTCGCGATTTTGCCTTCTGGCAAAATATCGCTGCGGTCTTCTCATCCCACACGCAATAGAAGCAGTTCTATTACTCGCAGTCTTTTCAAACTTTTTCAAAGCCAGCGGTGGGATTCGAACCCACGACCTCTGCTTTACGAAAGCATTGCTCTACCAACTGAGCTACGCTGGCATATACTTTTTTGCTCGATCGAGCCTGTCGTGCTAATCTGTCTGTACAATGTTTCTGTTAATAACTTTTGCAGTATACGTTATATGAACATTATTGTCTATACAAAACGGGGGTGCCCTTGGTGTGAAGAGGTTCTTGAGCTTCTGCAGTCAAAAGGTGTTCCATTTGAAGAGAGAGAAGTACTAAGTAATGAGAAGTATTATCAGGAAATGAGAGATAAGTCCGGACAGGAAAAGGCTCCGACTCTCGATGTTGACGGTGATATTCTGGCAGATACGGATGCAGATGCTGTTGTGGCATTTCTTGCAGAAAAAGGCCTTCCACAATTCCAATCATAAAGCAATCTATGGCTCAGCAAAAAGCGAAACGCCATAAGTTCATATTTGTTATTGGCGGTGTTATGTCGGGAGTGGGCAAGGGTGTCGCTTCTGCTTCAATTGCCAAGATTCTTCAATCGCGAGGTCTTGCAGTAAGCTCCATCAAAATTGATCCGTATTTGAATGTTGATGCTGGTACTATGAACCCAATAGAACACGGGGAAGTCTTTGTGCTTTCATCCGGTCTTGAGTGCGATCAAGACATGGGGAATTATGAACGTTTTTTGGATATTGAAATTCCTCTGGAAAATTACATGACTAATGGCATGATTTTTAAAACAGTAATTGATCGAGAACGGAATCTTGGGTATGGAGGCGCATGCGTAGAACCAACATTTCATATTTCACAGGAAATTATCAATCGAATTTATGCTTCCGCGGAACTTACGCATGCTGATGTGACTATTGTCGAAATTGGCGGCACGGTGGGCGAATATCAGAATGCTATCTTTATCGAAGCTGCAAGAATTATGAAACTTAAGCATGCGAATGATGTGCTTTTTGCACTCGTCAGCTACTTGCCAATACCCGGAACAATCGGAGAAATGAAAACAAAGCCAACGCAGAATGCGGTCCATACCCTCAATTCTTATGGTGTGCATCCTGATATTATCATTGCGCGCGGTTCCTATCCGCTCGACGATAAGCGTAAAATGAAAATTGGGGATATGTGCAGTATTCCTCATAAGAATATTATCTCAGCGCCTGACGTTCCAAATATTTATGAAGTTCCTTTAAATTTTGATCATGATGGATTGACAGATATTCTTATACGAACCCTGCGCTTGCGATCACAAAAACAATCAGATCTTTCGGGATGGAAGCGGATTGTTGAGCGGGCAAAAAAAACAGAAAAAAAAGTCCGTATCGCTATGATTGGTAAGTATTTTAAAACAGGGGATTATGTTCTCTCTGACGTCTACATATCTATCATAGAATCCCTTAAGCATGCATCGTATCAGCTGGGATGCGGCATTCAAATAGAGTGGATCGATTCGCAAAAATTCGAAAAAAATCCATCGTCAGTCAGTGAGCTAAAGGCTTATGATGGAGTGCTTGTACCGGGAGGATTTGGCAGTAGGGGTATTGAAGGTATTATGTGCGGCATTCGATATGCTCGTAAGGAAAAGATACCCTATTTTGGAATCTGTTATGGCATGCAGCTTGCGCTTATCGAATATGCACGAAGTGAGATGAATCTCGAAGGTGCTCATACAACAGAAGTATCCAAAAAAACACCCTATCCGGTTGTGGATATTATGCCGGATCAAGCCGTTCTTATTCGCCAAAACCGTTATGGCGGTACTATGCGTCTCGGTTCGTATCTTGCGCATCTCAAAACAGCAAGTCTTGCTTATAGATTATATTCAAGTGCCAAAGAGGGCCGGTGGATAGATAAGAGTGTGAGGCAGAATCATATCATTAAAGAACGTCATCGCCATCGCTATGAAGTCAATCCGCAATACATCAGCAGATTTGAAAACGCCGGCATTCTTTTTTCTGGCACATCTGAAGATAAAGTGTTAATGGAGATTATGGAGCTACCGCAAGATGTGCATCCGTTTTTTATTGGAACACAGTTTCATCCGGAATTCACTGGAAGTTTTTTGAATCCCCACCCACTGTTTATTGGTTTTGTTGATGCTGCATGTAGGAATAAGGATAGAACATAACAAAAACACCCAATCTTTCGATTGAGTGTTTTTGCTTCACAGCGGGTGATGGGAATCGGACCCACGTCTTGTGCTTGGGAAGCACACATACTGCCATTGTACTACACCCGCGCATAATACGTTGTCAGTATAGGGACTCCTGTTAAAAGATACAAGATATAATTTTGTCTTTGGTATATTGCTCCTATTTCTTGCATCGGGTATACTATCTTTATGATTACCCTTGAGACGGTTACTAAAATCTATCAACCGAATATCACTGTTCTAGAAGACCTCTCTCTTCGAATTGAACCAGGCGAATTTGTTTTTTTGGTTGGAAAGAGCGGAGCAGGCAAGAGCACCATCGTCCGACTTATTACCGCTGAGGAGCGTCCGAGCTCTGGCACAGTCGAAGTAAATGGACTTATGGTATCAAAGCTTCCAAGCTATAAAATTCCCTCATTGCGCAGACAGATTGGTGTTGTATATCAGGATTTTAAACTCCTTGAACAAAAAACGGTTTACGAAAATATTGCATTTGCTCTTGAAGTCTGTGGTGAATCGGGAACATCTATACGATCAGTTGTTCCGCAGGTCATTAGTATTGTTGGATTGGAAGGTAAAGAGGGTCGATACCCGCGCCATCTTTCCGGTGGCGAACAGCAACGCGTTGCCATTGCACGGGCGCTTGTGCACCGGCCCCATATTCTCATTGCCGATGAGCCAACTGGCGATCTCGATGCGCTCACAAGTCGGGGGATTGTGGATGTGCTTGTGAAAATTAATGATCTTGGAACGACTCTTGTGTTTGTTACGCACAACAAGGACGTAGTAAATATGCTCAAAAAACGCGTCATATCCATTAAAGACGGCCGCGTTGTTTCTGACCGCGAAGGCGGCAAATATTTCATTTAACCTATGCTTGTCAAACCCATTCGTATCATTCGCTTTGCATTCCAGAATTTTTGGAGGAATCTATGGCTTTCCACCGTGACGATTACCGTCATGACGTTAGCATTTTTATCTGTTAATTTTTTCTTGCTGGCAAATGTTTTTTTTGATACAGCCCTTGATGCAATTGAAGCGCGAGTAAATTTAACCATCTTTTTTAAACCAACTGCTCAAGACAGCGATATTCAGGCACTTGCAGCGCGACTCCAGGCAATGCCAAATGTTTCTGGTGTTACATATGTTACCAAAGACCAGGCACTTGATCAGTTGAAAAATAAGTTTTCTCAACAGGGTAATACGCTTATTCAGGATACGCTCAAGGAACTTGATACCAACCCTCTGAGCGGTAACCTTGTCATACAGGCAGGAGATGTGAGTAACTACGCAGCCATTCAGGAAGTACTGAAAGCAGATGAGTATGCGACATTTATTGAGAATCAGACGATGGATGATCGGCAGGCGCTTATAGAAAAGATCAAATCGGTAAAAGATAATATTGTGCGCGCTGGGATAGCCGTAAATGCTTTTTTTGCATTTGTTGTCATTCTGATTATTTTCAACACGATACGCATGACAATCTATACACGTAAGCGCGAAATAGGCATCATGAAGCTTGTCGGTGCAACAAATTGGTTTATTCGAGCACCATTGATTGTCGAAAGTCTTCTTTATAGTGTTATTTCCATTGCGCTTACAATTGTTATACTCTATCCAATACTCGGCGCGTCCCAGCCCTATGTCTCAAAATTCTTCGACGGCCAAGCACTTGACGTCATCGGCTATTTCAGTAACAATTTCACCACGATCTTCGGAACCGAGTTGTTGGCAGCATTTATTTTAAGTGTTATGAGTTCCTCTATCGCCATTGGCCGGTATCTGAAGGTGTAATTCTGAGTTAATTGACAACAAAACCACGATAAGGTATTCTATAGGTATGTATCGTGGTTTTTATGATTTTAAAGATCGAAGAAAGAAATCAAGCACTACGCTTAAGAAAGAAAGGAATGTCCTTGCGGGATATTGTTAAAATCGTTCCTGTTGCAAAATCTACATTATCGCTATGGCTTAAAGAAGTGCACTTATCTAAACCACAGAAACAAAGACTTACTCAAAAGAAACTTGAAGCAGGACGAAGAGGTGGAATAAAAAGAAAAAATGAAAGGATAGTACGTACACAGGCTATATTTGATGAAGCTGCGAGTGATATAACAGATCTATCGAAAAAAGATTTATGGTTAATGGGAATTATGCTTTACTGGGCTGAAGGATCTAAGGCAAAAGAATATCGTCCAACGTGCGGAATTAAATTCTCAAATTCAGATCCTCATATGTTAAGACTGTTTCAGTATTGGCTTAAAGAAGTTTTTATGATTAATGAAGATCGATTGAACTACGAGATTTATATTCACAAATCAAGCTATTACTCCCTAAAAAAAGTGACAAGATATTGGTCAAGAATACTGAAGGTTCCACTCTCAAAATTAACACACATATACTTTAAAACAAATAAAATCAAAACTACTAGACATAATATAGGAAAGAGTTATTATGGACTTATTTGCATGAGAGTGACTAAGAGCACAGATCTCTATAGAAGGATTGAGGGTTGGATACGAGCAATTGGTAATTATTATTGCCGGGTCGTCTAATGGCAGGACAGCAGGCTTTGAACCTGTGAATGAGGGTTCGATTCCTTCCCCGGCAGGAAAAATGTATTTTGTGCAAAAATCTCCTCTCTGAGGAGATTTTTGGTATTCGGATACCTTTGTATTTTCATACAGAGTAGACGTTTCTTCAGTTATTTGCTTTACCTCGCAAATAAAGTAAAATTAAGTCATCAGTAATACGATCAACATGAAAAAGCTACTTGAATTCCTACAATCACAAAAATTGGTGATTATTGCTACCTGTGAAAATGGTGAGCCATGGGTCGCAAACGTGTATTACGGTGTTGATGCAAATTTTAAACTATATTTTGTCTCAGGAAAGAATACGAGACACAGTAGTCACATACAGCAAAATTCCCATATCGCCTTCTCTATCGTATGGTTTGACAGATCAAATCACAAAAACAGGAAAGCCATTCAGGGTTTGGGACAGTGTCGACTTGCTCAGAATGAGGAAGAAATAGACGTCGGTGTACGTCTACATAACGCAAACTTTCCTGAATTTGCAGAAAAGATCACACTTGATTGGATCCACACTAATAAGCGCGGTTCGTCAATTTGGATAATTGAACCAAGCTATATGAAATATTGGGATGATGAGCTCTATGGCGAGGACGGAAGCAAAGAATTTACGTTTTAACACAATTATGGAAGACATACCAAAATTCGAAACAGGAAAAACAAAAGAAGTGTTTGTAAAAGCTAAACGTCCGCGGGACTTACTCTAATAGAGAGAATCTCGCGTCACTAGATATGTCTGGTGACTTTTTATTTTGCGCAAAGATCGTCGTATGATATCATAGTGCAATGATTTACATTATGAAGTATTTATCTGCCAGTTTGAGTATTTGCGCTTTCCTTTTCTTTGGAGTTTCTCTGGGCTATGCCGAAGTATCCTCTGATTATGCAGAATTTTCTATCCGTCTTGATGCGGCTACGATTGCAAAAGGGTATACAGTAACTGCCTTTGAAGAAGGATTGAAACTTTCTCTTATTCCTGGAATCCTTTCCAGTGAAACAACTATTCGAGCTACTGTTATTCCGGAGATGGAAATGCCCCTGGGTCTTCAGCGGATCAGTCCGATTTATGATTTTGAATTTCTGAATAAGAGTGCTTACGACGCAACTAAGCCATTTATCATTGAATTGAAAGCTACAGAAGAAACATCGCGTCTTAAGCAAGTCTTTTTTTACGATAAGACGAAATCAACATGGCGCGCTTTACCCACAACAGTATTAACAAATACCGCACTTGCAAGATCGCTGATTCATTTGCCCTATGCCCGTATCGCTCTCTTTGCCTATCCTGATGTGCTCGCTGAAGGTAAGGCGAGTTGGTATGCTCACAAAAAAGGACTCTTTGCGGCTTCGCCCGATTTTCCCAAAGGATCAAAAATACGCGTATACAATACCCTAAATGACAAGCGTGTTGATGTGACTATTAATGATTATGGCCCTGACAGATTGCTCCATCCCGAACGCGTTGTGGATTTGGAAAAAAGCGCGTTTCAAAAAATCGCTCCTCTCGGAGCTGGGATTATACCGGTGAGAATTGAACCGCTTTTCATTGCACTACAGGATGGGAAAGCGCTTGGCATTTCACATGAAGACGCAGTCACCTATCCGCACATCACATCAAAAGCTGCCGTAGTGTTGGATGAGGGAACTGGAAATGTATTATATGAAAAAAATGCAGAAACTCCGCTTCCGATAGCAAGTCTTTCAAAGATCATTGCCATTCGTGTATTTCTTGATTCAAATCCAAACCTCAATGACGTTGTACCATATCATGTAGATGATGAAATAGTAACCTACAAACTCGTTGACTACCCCTACGAAGCAGCAACACTCAAACTCAAAGAAGGGGATACGTTGACCGTTGAAGATCTCCTGTATTCAGCACTTGTCGGATCTGCAAATAATGCTGTTGAATCTCTGGTGCGGGTAAGTGGCTTGCCCCGCGACGAGTTTATACAAAAAATGAACAGCTTTGCTCATGATCGCGGTTTTCTTTCTGTGCATTTCAATGAACCTACCGGCCTTTCGCCAAATAATGTAAGCTCTGCACACGACTATGCATTGCTGGCGCTTGTAGCGCTTCGTGATCCGATTATTCAAAAAGCAAGCACTATGAAACGCTATGCATTTTCAACAATCAATACCAAGCAAAAACATGTACTAAAAAATTCCAATCAGCTTGTGACTTCAAACCTTGCAGTGACAGGATCCAAAACAGGATACCTTCACGAAGCAGGGTATTGCTTGATGACGAGTATCCAAGGAAAATCAGGACAAATTATTGCTGTAGCGCTTGGAGATAAGACAAAGAGTGAAAATACAGCAGAGATTCGTGAGCTTTTGCGGTTTGGCGAACAAAAAGTTTCAGCCAAACTTCATACAGTAGCGCTTGAAGCACTGAATGAGAAAAAGGAGTTGCAACAGTAAATACATTCTTTTCATGATATACTAAGCATGAGCAATTATTTATTTGAACCATGCCGAAAACTAAATCGATTTTAAAAAAAACTATTGAAGCGCCGGCAATTATACTCGAAAAAACTGTTGAGTTATCCGAGTTGGTAGTTCATGATATTGCAAGTAAAAAGCCTATGCAAGAAGCACGGGGCTTTTGGCGCACTCTTGGGCCAGGATTGACGACTGGCGCATCCGACGATGATCCTGCGGGTATTGCGACCTATTCCCAGACTGGAGCACAGTATGGTCCACAGCTGCTCTGGCTTGCAGGATTCACCTTCCCTTTTATGGCAGTAGTTCAGGAAATGTGCGCACGTATTGGGATTGTAACAGGCAAGGGTCTTGCGGCAAATATCCGCACACACTATCCGCGCACCGTACTCTATATATGCACTATCCTCCTTTTTGCTGCAAATACATTTAATCTCGGGGCGGACCTTGGTGCTATGGCAGAATCTATGAAGCTTCTTTTTCCCGGAGCGAATTTTGCAGCACTCATTATTATTTTCGCGTTGGTGAGTCTCTTTCTTCAAATCTTCTCTACTTATGCGCGTTATGCCAAATATTTGAAGTATCTCGCACTGACGCTTGTTGCATATATCATTTCGACAATCATGATTAAAGGTCTCGATTGGCAAGCCATCACGTTTCATACCCTGACTCCATCGATTGCTTTTTCACAAGATCAAATTATTCTCATTTGTGCAATCCTAGGCACAACAATATCTCCCTATCTTTTTTTCTGGCAGACTTCACAAGAGGTTGAGGAGCAAGTGTTGGAAGGAAAAACAACGATAAGGGAGCGTCGGGGCGCGAGCGTGGAAGATATCAAAAAGATGCGTATTGATGTGTGGTCTGGAATGTTTCTTTCAAATCTCATCATGTTCTTTATTATCGTCGCGTCTGCAGGAACACTCTATGCCAATGGCATACATGATATTGCTACTGCAGCGCAAGCTGCTGAAGCTCTGCGCCCATTTGCAGGTGATGCATCATATCTTCTTTTCACACTTGGTATCGTGAGCACCGGTCTTTTGGCTGTGCCGGTATTGGCGGGGTCTGCGTCCTATGCAGTCGCCGAGACATTTCGATGGAAGAATGGGCTTTACAATAAACTTCATAACGCTCATGCTTTTTATGGAATCCTGATCATCTCCATGGCAATCGGCTTCCTTTTGAATTTCATAGGCATCAACCCAATGAAGGCTCTGATTTATTCTGCTGTCGCCAATGGACTGGTTGCCCCTCTTGTTCTTGTTCTCATTGTTTCTATGAGCTCAAACAGAAAAATCATGGGTAAATGGGTGAGTGGCCCTATAACAAAGTTTTGTGGATGGTTTGTTACGATCCTTATGGCGCTTGCAGGTGTTGCGACGATTGCATCACTATTTTTGTAAAGGTGCATTGCATTAATTATTTAATCAATACGCATATATGGGTAAAATAATAGGGTTTCCGGGTAGAAAGGGGCAATCAGATCAGTCAAATCAAAATCAAGACGATCCGGCGTTAAATGAATCTCTATTTAGAACTGACGAGAGAAAAGGGATTTCGCTCAAAGGGCGTGCGATTATGGACAAGCTTGAGGCAGAGCGGCAAGAAATGATTACTCAAACACCTCCCGAAGAAATCCGAGGATATGAAATGGCGATGTTGAAAAAAGCCGGGCTAGACATTGATCACTACGCCACAGTCATGAAGCTTCTCCATTCACTCGTCGACCAAGTGCCTCCTGCACGAAAGAAAAGACAGGAACAGGAATACCGGTCGCTTATCAATACCTATGGATTTGAACAGGTCGCTGTAATGATGAACGATGCGACAAAGGCAGATATTACGAAAAAGCCGATGTTTTATCATGTACTCGCCCTAAGAATCGAAGCTCAGCGCGAACACTATCGAAGTGGTTATATAGGATTGAAACTTTCTGAAAAACGCCGAAGCGAAAGAAAGGATGGGAAACCAGAAGAATAAGATAGTACATAGAAATATGAAAAGGTTTTTATTTTTCTTTGTCTTAGTGGGCTCACTTATTGGTTTGCTGTGCGCTGCAAGTATGCCGGTAATTGCAGCAAAGTCCGGATCGGCTAGTACGTATAAAGGGACGCTTATGGGGCATATTCGATTACAGTGCGTATTGAATTGCCGTTATAATAAACCCTTTATTAAAGATTACACTAAACTGAAAAAATGCGCCGAAAAATGCGCCGCTCACCCCTCTCAATCTGTACGAGAAGCCGCTTCTATAGGTCAGAAGGTATGCAAAAAAGAGGTTCCAAATCGTGATAAAAATATATGCGAAGCAATTTCCACAAAACGTGATATCACGGAGCTTGTGCTGAACATAGGAAATACAACAGATGACCGTTGTCCACTTGGAGCAAAAGTGAATGGAAAGAAATGCGTCTGTCCGCTTGGGAGCTCCGTTGACAAATCTCATACAAAATGCAAGAAGGAATCAATGGCACCAAAGGAGTTAAAAGAAAATATTACGCTCATAAAAGAACTTCTTAGCGAGGATCAATCGAGCACAAAAGAACCTGTTCAAGCGCCAGCTGCACAAAAGCAAGAATCGCTTTCTCCACAGGCACCACAAACGACGCCAGAAGAACCATGGTATGTACAATGTACAACGCCATGCCAAGAACCTTTTTCCTGTCATAATGTCGAGGGTATATTTGCGCATGCATGCTCTACGCCGCTTTATAATTCCGATCGTACTCGAAAGGATTGTGAGGGCATGAAGGGACGTCAGGTCGGTACATGGTGTGTGCGGGAAAGGAATTGATGCATGGGCATACATAGCAGAATGCTCATAGGTATTTTTGCTTTCAGCGTATTTGTTATACTTTCTTCGATCGCCTATCTTACCGTGGGTATAACTCTACTATCTTCCTTTGTAGTACTCCTTGGCAGTATATTGATTGCCTTTGCAGCACAACGGTCATTTCCTGTATCAGAAAAACAGCCCCTTACTGACAAGAAGATACATGTATTGGCATACCTACTTCCTTCTAGTGCCATACTTTTTGATTGCATTTTTTTGTTTGCACTGTGGAATGCACGTACCAATGCGCCACTCCAAACACCATGGTCGCTTGTACCCTGGTGGATGTTTGTATGCGTTGCTATTTCATTTTTTTGTCTAGTACAAACTGCTCTAAGAGCATCTGTGGTAAGCAGGATCCAGTGGGTAGCAATGAGTGTGCATTTTTTTACCATCTACGGCATTGCGTTAATCGCCTTTCCCTATGGTTTTGGATATGATCCGCTCATTCATCAAACTGCAGAAGAGTATATTAAGCTTCATGGGGTAATTACTCCACTACAACCCCTGTATATCGGACAATATGGCATTGTCAGTGCATTGAGTTTTCTTACAGCAATTCCTATAGATATCATAGACCGTTTTCTTGTACCAATTCTTGTAGTAGCTACCTTGCCGTTTATTATTTTTTTTGGTCTTGTACGCGGGTATGGTTGTTCTGTTCGGCGCGCACACATTGCAATAGTTTTATTTACACTCTATCCACTTACAGAGCTTACATTTACCGTTCCTCATAATCTCACAGTGATTTTATTGCTTTGGTGGATATTTCTTGCCCCGATCTGGCAGCAGCATGTGTTTAGCAAAATTATTCTTTGGTGCATTTCATTGGCGGCGATGGCAATTCACCCCCTTATTGGCGTTCCGCTTGTGATCTCTACTCTCGCACTCTCGCTCCATACGTGGAAAGTCGTCCAAAGGCACAGAATTGCATTACTTTTTGGCGTCGGTGCATGTATTGGAGTTGCGCTTGTAACTCTATTTGCTATCTATCGTTTCATGCATGGCATGACTCTCTTTGAATCCAGAACTCTTTCTTCGGCATTTGAAAAAATAAAATCGATCTTAGCATTTCCGCGCTCAGTAGGTATGGCCTCACTTGGTAGCAGTATTATTAATTACTATGAATATTTCATAAAAGCCACTTTCTTCGTAATCGGTATAGTATGCAGTATTGTATATTCAAAAAAAACACACCTTCACATTCCGAGCAGTTCTCTTGCCATTGGACTAGCGATAGCTGCATTTGGCCTCTCGATGTATATTACCCTGCCAGGAATTGTAGTAAATGAGCAGGGAGAGTTTGCAGCGCGCCTCTATCGCATTATCCCCGCTATCTTTTTCCCACTGCTTATTTCGTTTCCCCTGCCGATGATTTTGAAGCAGATTTTGAATAATGGCATTGTTCGTGTATTAAGTATTAGTATTCTATCAATCTCTGCGGCACTCTCGCTCTACCTTATGTATCCCCAAGTCAATGAATTTAAACCAAGGGCTGGATGGAATGCATCTGCTGATGATTTTGAAGCAGTTCGATTTATAGAGGATATCGAAAAAGGAGGAGAATATGTAGTGGCAAGCGATCAACTCTTTGCAGCAGTTGGATTGAGAGTACTGGGATTTGAGAAAACATTTAAGAATGCTTTGAGTGATAAAATGCATACCTATGCAATTTCACCCATTGAGTCTCTGTATCCCTATAGCAACTATTTTCTGTATGGCGAGGTAAACGAAGAAATCATTCACAATCTTAAAAAGGTCATTCAAGATCGCCCACTCTATTTGGTAGTGCATTCATATTGGTATCGACAGAGGGGAATTGAAAGGGAAGTAGAAGGACTTGGAGGATCAAAAATATTGATAAGTCCGTCGATAACTGTTTATAGGCTTTGACAGAGCTCTTTTTAACACCTATACTATAGACAATAATTTATTCATATCCATTAATCCTATGGATAGGCGTTTAATGCGTTTTCATGTTATATTTTTAACAATTACTGCCTTAGTTTTGAGTGGCACACCTGCGCCATCATTTGCGGAAGAAGACGAAGATTTGGATTTGGTATTTGTCGCAACTCCCCGGACGATTGTAAAAGGCGAGCGTGTTGTACTGGAATGGGAGGCATCTGATGCCACCTATTGTGTAGCATCGGGTGCATGGTCGGGTAGGCAAAAGACATCAGGGTCAGTGGTGGTATATCCAAAAAAGAAAAAAACAGAATATTCCCTCGAATGCTTTGATGATGAGGGCTTCAGTACCGATGAACAAACCCAGAAAGTCCAAGTGATAAAAAAGAAACCTGGGAAAAAGAAAGTTCCCGGCGTTACATTCAAAACAAACAAGGCAAAAATTACTGATGGTGCTACTGTTACGCTACAATGGCGCGCAAAAGATGCAGTAGCGTGCCGCGGGTATGGTCCAGATGCATGGGAAGGTATGAAGCGAAATAGCGGTAGTGAAGTTATCGCGCCTGATACTACGACCACGTATTTCCTTCGATGCTGGAATGATCAGCGTACATTTACAGCAGATCTCTCCGCAAATGTTATAGTTGATCAAGCTAGTACCGAAATGAAACCGGGGTACAGTTATTCATTTCCGTATGATTTATCGCAACCCTTACCTATTCCAATTCAAGCATATCCCGTGCCATATCAGCCATATATGCCTCCTCCGGAAATGAAATCTGGCTATGGCACCATGCAAGCACCGTATTATCAACAGTATGAAGCACCACCATTACCGTTGAGTATTTCACTGTATCCCTCCACCTACTATTTTGCAAAACCTGGCGATCCAATTGTTCTGACATGGAAAGCAAAGAGCGCCAAGAGCTGTGTTGCATCCGGTGGCTGGAGTGGAGATAGACCCGTTGAAGGCACGGAACATGTGCGCCCAACAGAGGATACAAGTTATAAACTGACATGCACGTCAGAAACAGGAGTTGAAAATTCGGTATCGGTAAATCTGTCAAAAAAGAAAATGAAGGGAGATATTTCCATGAGCATGCAACCGGCACGGGCAAATATCAAAGCTGGCAAATCGACAACCGTAACGTGGAATGTGCATAATGCAAGAAGCTGCACGGCATCCGGTGGTTGGACGGGAACTCGTGATTTAGAAGGCTCGGAAACATTTTCACCTGACAAAACGACAACCTACTACCTTGACTGCAAGAATGATGAGACTTCAAAGCGTAAGTCCTTTGTTGTTGAAGTACTTGAACCAGATAATGCTCCGGTAAGTTTGACGCTCTATCCTTCACGCTATTCTTTTAAATCACCGGGTGAATCAATTCTCCTGACATGGAAGACTAAGAACGCAACACAGTGTAGTGCGTCCGGCGGATGGAGCGGCGACCGTTCCGTCGATGGTTCTGAGTATGTACGTCCGCAAGAAGAAACGGATTATAAGCTTACCTGCAAAAATAATGAAAGCGGCAAAGAGGCATCTGTCTCTGTTGCCATTGCTAAGGCAAAGAAAACAGGGAGTATTTGGCTCGATTTCTATCCTCAGAAATCAGTGATTGCATTAGGCAAAACAGTAACGGCATTTTGGGATGTACGGAATGCTAACATGTGTACGGCATCCGGCGGCTGGACTGGCACAAAGGAGTTGAGCGGTTCAGATGTTTTTGCTCCGGATAAAACAACAACCTATTATTTTGATTGCAAAAATGATGAACGATCAATGCGCAAATCAGTCGTCGTTGAAGTTGTTCAACCACCTCAGTTGCCGGTGATTACTCAGGCAGAACAAAAAGCAGGGTATGAGCAAAAAGCAGGATACGCACAACCACCTGTCCAATTGCCCGCAGCCTTTTTGAGTGTAAAGACGAATGCTGCTGTTGGATCCCCTACACTTGTCCGCGGTGAAATACAGCAGCTCATTGGTTCATTCGTCATCGTAAATGGATTTAGTGAAAGTGTCAGTATCGAAGAGCCGACCATAAGTGACAGTGACGGAACTGAAGGACTTGGTAAGGCATTTAATAATATCAAGTACTTTATTGATGGAAAGCATGTTGGAATCACCCATGTTACACCATTTACTGCTCCAGGCAGTCAGATAGGTTTTGGAGTAAACTCGTATACTATTGCGCCAGGCGCGAGTGTTGTTGCTAATATTTATGCAGATGTTTTATTGGAAGCAAAGCTTACCGGTGAAGATGACCAATTGCGATTGGTTTGGGCGCTTGAGTACTCAACTAAATATGGTGTATCCAGAAAAGTAACGAGCCTTCCGATTTATTTGCAACGCTTTACGCTTAAACCGGCAACAACAACGAGTACATCAGCTACTCAACCTGCGCAGCAAAGTACAAGTACGGGCACCGGAAGCTCAACTTCGACTACCCAGCCAGCACAGCAGAATACAACCACGTCAACAGGTTCAAGTAGTGCAACAACAACTCCACTGAACTAGGTGGTAATAGTTTGGCGTTGCTTTTTGAACCAGCGAGCAATAATTTCCTTTGAAAAAGGGGATATTGTGATGTTCTCGAGTTCTGGAATAGAAACCCATTGTATTCCTCGAATATCTTTATTGTTGATATCCACGTCTTTACTATTCAACTCAACAACGAAACAAAAAATACGATCCCTGCGGCATTGGAATCTACAAAAGACGTATCCGATGTATTGTAGCATCTTTGTCCGAATGGAAAATTCAGTTCTGAGCTCACGGTGAGCAGCGTCTTGTGGACTTTCGTTTTCTATTTGAATGAGCCCTGTTGGAAAATTCCATCCACTGCCATATTTGTAGTCAACAAGCAATACTTCATTGCCACATCGCAAAATACAAGACGTACCTTGAAGTTTGGGCCGTGTAAAAAACCACACAAATGCTCTGTAGGGTGATGCTTTCAATGGCATAGTATGGGTACTATACCACTCAATCTATAAAAAACAATACAACCATAAGGAAAAGTGTCATTTCTTCAGTTGTCAAAATAAGTGGTGAAAAGTGGAAAATGCACTCCAGTATTTGTTTGATAGCAAATACATGCTAAAATTTAGTTATCTTAATTGATTAAACTATGAATCAACAACCACAACAAATGACTATTGATGAACTCGCTCTTATAGTGAAGGCATGCTTTGATGATATCTCACAGAGAATGGCAACCAAAGAGGATATTAAGGACATGGCAACCAAGGAAGATCTTAAGGCCTTTGCCACCAAGGAAGATCTTGGAAGGCTTCGTTCGGACCTTATTGATTATATCGCTAAGCAAAATATGGAACTTAAAGGGGATCTTGTTGTGCTTCTGCGAGGCGAAGACCGCAAATTATTTACGCTTGTCGAGATTATGGTAGAGAGAAATCTCTTAACAAAGGCAGACGCAAACCGCATAACAAAGCTTGAGCCGTTTCCGCAAGCTGTATAATCAATACCTTTTTTATGAATCCACAAAAAACAGGACTTACACTGGGAATTCTTGTTGGAGGGCTCCATGTTTTTTGGTCACTACTTGTAGCACTTGGGTTGGCACAGGGACTTGTTGATTTCATCTTCATGCTTCACATGATTGTTCCCAATCATCAGATCGCATCATTTAATCTGATGTATGCAATTGCCCTTGTTCTCATTGCGCTCGTAAAGGGATACGTTGTCGGTTATCTATTTGCTTTGCTTTGGAATTACGTAAGTAAAAAATAGATCATAGAATACTCAAGTAGAGTCGCGTTAGTGATGCTAGCTTTTTGTATGTTTTCATTTGTGGTATCATTTTTTTATTATGACAAAAAGTATAAGCGCTCTTAGTGTAACCAATCTCACGAAAATCTACGGCACCTATAAAGCCGTTGATACTATTACTTTTGCCGTTCCGCAAGGAGGTATTGTGGGACTCTTAGGACCAAACGGGGCAGGCAAGACAACGACAATTCAGATTCTCCTTGGTATTACCCAGTCAAACGGAGGGCGCATTGAATATTTTGGCATGGATTTTAGCAAAGCAAAACAGGCATGCTTGGCGCGCATCAACTTTGCGTCTTCGTTCAATACGCTTCAGGGTCGCATATCTGTTATGGAAAATCTATTGGTATTTGCTGATTTATATTGTGTAAAAAATGCCCGAAGTAAAATAGCTGAACTTACAGAACTTTTGGAAATAACCAATCTCGTAAAGATGAAATACTGGGATCTTTCTAAGGGTCAACAAACAAGAGTGAATATTGTCAAAGCATTGCTTAACGATCCTGAACTTCTTCTCTTTGATGAGCCAACTGCTTCACTCGACCCGGATATTGCCGATAAATTACTTTCACTTATTGAACGAATGCGAGACGAACGGAAAATCTCTATCTTGTATACAAGTCATGACATGGCCGAAGTCACGCGCATTTGCGATGAAGTGATCTTTCTTGATCACGGTGTTATAGCTGCCCATGATACACCGCTTAATTTAACGCAAAAGATAGAATACGCACGGCTTCAAATCACCTTCGGTGGAGAGAAAAAGAAAATCGAAACACTCATGCACTCATACTCAAAGCAGGTCACCTTTCCCTTCACACATACCATCTGCGCTGAAGTTAAACAAAAAGAAATTCCTGCTATTCTGGCAAAATTAAGTAAAGCACAGATTGCCGTTGAAGATATTTCCATCGAAAAACCTACACTCGATGATGTATTTATGCAAATAGCACGAGGCACCTATGATTTCACCCCAAAGAATTAGAGGCGTACTCATACAGCAGTGGCATATTACCAGGCGATCCCTTGAGGTCATTATGGATATTCCATTTTTTGCATTTATCGGTGTGGTTGTGTTTGGGTACATATCTCAAGCAACACTTGGAAGTATTGCGACTCAGACAGGACAGTACCTAATTCTTGGAGCAATGCTTTGGGAGGTTATGCGCATTAGCCAATATTCGATGACGGTATCAGCATTTTGGAATGTCTGGTCCCGTAACTTAGGGAATATGTTTGTATCACCTCTTTCACTTACGGAGTTTCTTCTTGCACAGATGGCACAAGGGATACTTACTTCAGGTGGTGTATTTTTGGTTCTTATTCCACTCGCCGGAGCTCTTTTTAAATTCAATATGTTTAGTATGGGTCCTTTGGCGCTGGTGATGATATTTATTAATCTTCTTCTCTTCTCATGGTCTGTAGGGCTTGTTCTATTGGGTTGTGTTTTTCGTTTTGGAACTCGTGTCCAAGCGCTTGGATGGGCGCTTATTTTTATCTTCCAGCCTCTCTGTGGGGTGTACTATCCTATGAGTATCATCCCCGAACCGTTCCATAGTTTTGCATTTCTCTTTCCGATCACGTATGTTTTTGAGGGTGCACGAGAAACGCTTTTGATGGGTAATCCTGCCCTGAATTGGCAAGTGCCGGCACTTATGCTTAATATCCTCTATTTCATTTGCTCTCTTTTGATTTTTAAATATCTTCTTTTGCGTGCGCAAGAAACCGGACAATTCGCACGAAATGAAAGCTAATAAAAAAAGACCCTTTATAGAGGGTCGGTGGGCTAGATCATAAGTATGAGTGATCCAACGTTGAAGCAGACATTTCCATCGGAATCAATCCATGGTCCCAATCTTTCCGAAAACTTCCGAAGTCGCTTTACCAGATCAAGGTAAGGTGCTATTGACGGCTTGGTTTGCTCAACAAGCGTAATATTAATCGCACTTTTATTATGGAACTCAATAAGAAGTTCAGAGACAAGGCAGATAAATCCCGTGAGAGCAGATGCGAGGATGGAGGCATCAATGCCAGCTCCTGAAGCGTGCTTATCAACAAGTGCCTTGATGCTGCTTGTATCCAAATTGAATAGAAGAATGTTTCCATGGTCTGATGACGCAGAAACTTGATTAAGGACGTCAGAAATATCCAAATGATCCATTGCAACGATTGTATAATGCCTCCTAAGTTCCAGTGCGTAGAGGAGTCCTGCATGCATGAGGAATGCAAGAAATTCATCCTCTTGTATACTAAGTTCAGATGCGAACTTGCGTATGTATGGAGGTATTTCATCAATCTCTTTTGGAAAGACCTCTAGTTTACTCGCATAAGAAGTCTGTAAGAGCTCTGTGGCTTTCTCTCGTATTTCAAAAAAACGTTCGTCAGTCAGTGGAAGTCTTGATGTACGCGCTGATCGAATACTCATTGTTAGTGTACGGTAAGATCAATAATGACAGGTTTAGTAGAAAAAGTCAAGTATGCTATACTAACCATAATGAAACCGACATTCCAAAAAATTGATTCTCTGTTTATTACGGAAATGCATCAGTGGGGCATTCCTCTTTTACGCTATGCGCTTGCAATCGTCTTCATCTGGTTTGGCCTTCTTAAAGTAATGAATGCAAGTCCTGCGGCGCCAATCATTGCAGCAACGTATTGGTTTCTGCCTCAGAGCGCTTTTATGGCGGTTCTTGGCATATGGGAGTGTCTTATCGGTATTTTACTAATGGCTCATCGGGGTTTACGCGTTGCATTGTTGTTGCTTTGGCTTCAAATGCTTGGCATTTTTATTGCTCTTTTGTTGTATCCTCCGATGTTTTTTGGCAGCAATCCATTCCTTCTTACATTTGAAGGGGAGTTTGTTATCAAAAACATTGTACTCATTGCCGCAAGTCTGGTTGTTGGCGGCTATGAATTGTATGGACGTAAAAATCAGAAACGATAACTTTTTATATTTCACTTTATGTTTGAACTTTTCCAATTAGCAGATTTACAAGATACTGCATTGTTCGTAGCTCGCATTGCATTGGCTGCTGTATTTTTGTTTCATGGCGATCAAAAATTGCATTACTGGAAAATGCACCACAATGCAAAACTTAGCATTGCATGGCTTGCACTTTGGAGAACGCTTGCGGTTGTGGAGATTCTCAGCGGCATTGGCATGCTTATTGGCGCGTTCACCAAAATCGCAGCGCTATGTATTATGGCTGTAATGCTTGGTGCATTATATTTTAAAATCAAAGTTTGGAAAAAGGGATTCAGTGGCGACAATGGATGGGAATTTGATTTGGTCCTGTTTACATCCGCATTCCTTATCTTTATTATGGGCGCAGGAATCTATTCAATTGATTGGAACGTATTTGGGATCTAGGGTTGACTTTTTACCAGAAAAGATCGTCCCACTAGGGCGAGTTTTTTAATTTCTGACGCTTTATATTGTGTGACTATTCACAGATTCTGCAAACTACACTATACTATCTTGATATCTCTATAACGCATTCCTATGAAAAAAATTGCAGTATGCTATCACAAAGGGTGTTTGGATGGATTTGGCGGGGCATATGCCGCGTGGAAAAAATTCGGGTCACGAGCTGACTATATCGGTCTTGAACACCAAGAGACCGTACCGAAAGAGCTTAAAGGAAGAACCCTCTATTTCATAGATTTTTGCTATCCGACCCCTGTGATGAAAAAGGTGATTGCAGCAAATAAAAAAGTGATTATTTTGGACCATCATGAAAGCCAGGTGGACGCCATTCGTTTAGTACCAGAATTTCGTTATACAACCGATAATTCAGGTTGTGTCATAGCATGGAAGTATTTTCATCCAAACGCTAAAATCCCATATCTCCTTGATGTTATTGAAGACAATGATCTCTTTCGTTTTAATAATTCTGAAACACATCGCCTGATAGCTGCGCTGCAGTTCTGTGATCAAACATTTTCCTCATTTGATACAATTGCAAAATCCCTTGAAACAAAAAGGGGGCGGAAAGAAATGTTGCGCGATGGCAGTGTGCTTTTGAATGCTGAAGATAGTATGATAGGGCGCTTGGTACAACGGGCGGAAAAAGTAACATTTGAAGGATATGGCGTATATGCAGTAAACACGCCGCTGTTTTATTCGCATAGTGCCAATGTCATTTCCCACGAAAAAAAAGTTCCTTTTGGCATTACATGGTTTTATCGAGAAGGCAAGCTCCAGGTATCGTTAAGGACATACAAAAAAGGTGTTGATGTATCTTTGTTGGCAAAAAAATATGGTGGTGGGGGGCACAAGGGTGCGGCAGGATTTAGCTATGAATATAAAGGCGCATTTCCTTGGGAAAAAGTCTAACTATGAGTAATGAAAACAATATCCAGCGAGCAACACCAAAAGATTTTTTCCTAAATCTCTTGGCAATCGTTACGCTTTACATGAGTGCGGCAAGTTTTCTAACTATTGTTTTCCAGATCATTAATATTTCATTGCCTGAAATTTTTGAAAAGTCAACCATGATGTATTCCGGAAACACACAAGCATTGCGCTTTGCCCTTGCCTCGATTATTATTGTTTTCCCTGTATATTTAGCTGCAATGGCATATCTATTTCGTATTAATACCAAAACTCCGCAAAAGTGGCGTCTTGGCATCCGTAAATGGCTTATCTGGTTCACATTGTTTGCCGCAAGCCTTATTATCATTGGAGATTTGGTTGCATTGGTGAACGATCTTTTGAGCGGTGAGACAACATTGCGATTTGTGTTAAAAGCATTATCTATCTTATTTGTGATGGCCAGTATCTTTGTATACTATCTCTGGGATTTAAGAGTGCATAGCGACTCATAGAAGCAATGAAATATTTTATATTCACAATTTGCGGTGTCGTACTGGCAGCAGTCGTTGCAGGCTTTCTGTATGTCGGCTCTCCTCGCAATGCGCGACTTCGTCAGCTTGATGAAATACGGCTTGGGAACTTGCAGCAAATTCAATATGAGGTTATCAACTACTGGCAGAGTAAAGAGAAATTACCTCTATCGCTTGACGATCTCTATGATGCAACTCGAGGTGTCAGTATTCCGAGTGATCCGGCACATGAACGCCAGTATGAATATATCGTAACGGGAGATTTGACTTTTGATCTGTGTGCAACATTTGCATTGCAAGGAGAGGGTACTTCTGGATCCTCAATGCCCATGAGACCCATGATGTATCCTGCCAAGGGTATCGACTCTCGAAATGCTGTTTGGCAGCACGTGGCCGGAAGGTATTGCTTTTCAAGAACGATCGATAAAGATTTTTATCCGCCTTTTCCAAAAACAGAGATGAAGAGATGATATTCTCAGGTTTTTTTGATAATGCACATTTTTGACGTTTTGTCAAGGGGGTGGTACTGTTTTGGTTATAAATCAAATGTATTATGGCGCAATCAAGCGGACATGACACCCATGAATCTCCCGAAGCACGCAATGAGCGGTTTACGAGGGGGGAAATAACTGAAAGCGAAATTCAGGCATACCACAAGAGTCCAGAAGAGACATTATTTAAAACCGAAAAACCTTTTCCATTATCTGTAATAGCACTTACACGAAAGAATGTTGACGGTGTTTTGCAGGCAGTTAGGAATTCCTGGGAATATGAATCGGATTTTAATGCAATGCAAAGTACATTTAAAGCTGTTTTTGAGCAGGAACAGTTAGGCGTTCCGGGACTTCTTAATCCTGAATACTATCTTGCTCTCAATGAGAAGGGTGAAGTGATTGCCGTTACTGGCATTTACACTATTGATATTCAGGGAGGGAGGGGTTTTGCAACTCGTGACAAGCTCGATGATTCACACTATCTCAATGCCCGCATTGGCTGGACGTCGGTTCGGAAAGATATGCAAGGGAAAAAACTTGCCGGTTTTCTTATTGATTGGGTAGAAGCGATGGCGCGTTCACGAGGAGCAACTCATGTATTGGCAGAAGTTGATGACTTACCATCAAACGAAAAAATGCGACAGCGCTATGAGCGGCACGGATATGCATCCGGATTTCACATTGATGATTATTTTGGACCCGGTAGGCATCTTAGAACATATGCATTCGATACATCAGATTATAGTGGAAGTGAATTGCAGCTTCCTCTTGAGGAGGTTCAAGAAAACAATAAGCAGGACATACTAACATGCGCAAAGGAGAATTACTCACTCGAGAGATTTGATGAGTTTGAAACGTGCTTAGATCTTTTTTTAGCTCAGAACAAAGGCGAAGGTGTTTTTCAACCCCATAGTATTCACCTTCAGGATGCTGACGGAAAAACTGCGGGATATGTCCTAGCAACAGGAAGTATTATTTATCCAAATATTTTAGAAGTGCACTGGTATGGAATACGAGACGGAGAACATAATGACACCGACAAACTTCTTAAAGCTGTAGCTCGGCTTGCCCGTGATCTAAAGAAGGAAATTGTACTCTTTTATTCTGACGGACAGGATGAACACCTTCATGTAAAAGGACTCGATTGCCAGCAGGGTATTCCAAGGGTTTGGCGGGATCATACGCAGCAATTACTATACTCAAAAAAATTAGTTACTCATTAATAATAAGTTACTCTATGATAGAGACATCTCCAGACAGCATGCAGCGCGATTGGCAGGGAAGCTGTCCCCATGGTGTGCCCGTTGTTTCATTCTGTCAGCCATGCACGGCAGAATCGCAGAGCAATCAACCCGCATGGAAGGATATTGAGAAGTTGCGAGGCATGAGTAAATTTACACGATCAAATAATGATTCACCTTCATGTACGCTTGATTTTGAAGGCAAGAAGTATCAAATCGAGCATGTAGAATCAGGAGAAAGCCCTACTCTGTCTGAAGTTCAGGATTTATTTATTCGGACATTTGGCGAGGAAGAGGTAGATCCGGAGGAAATTTTACGGCAAGCTGTATCGGGCGTAGAGTTTGGTGTTCCAAGTCAAGTAAAATATAAAGTGTTTGCCGTACGTGATCCCGAGGGTAAGGTTGTATGTACGGTTGCAGGCGGCAATCTTGATCTTAAAGATGAACATGGCAATCCGACAGGGGAAACAATGCTTATGATAGCCTATGCAGTTACTGATAAAGAAGTAAAACAGTCTGGCTTGGCGCGAGAGGCGTATATATCGGCACTTATGGATTGTGCTGCTGAAGCAGAAAAACTTGGAAAGAAATTTGCATTAGCTGCAGGGGAGTGTACGTATACATCTGAAAAATTTTGGAATAAGTTAGGCTGGAAACGAGCATATATCGAAAGCGGTGATAAACAGAAATATACAGAGTTGAAATATGTTCAACCCGCATTAGACTTTGTTAAAAAAACCGGCTTACCGAAGAAAGGCGCCGGGGAAGTTCCTGAACATCTTATGGTACGGCCAATGGATGGTAGGACGCCTTCAAAAGACAAGGTAATGAGTGCTGTTGAAGCATTTTATCAATGGTGCAATCGTTGGGGTCGTGAAGCATTTTCTAGCACAAAGGCATACCAGGCAAATCAATCGTATGTTGATGATATTGCGGGAACGTTCAAAGAAGGCCTTGATAGAGGAGGGCAGCTTATATTCCTTGATCAAACAAATAGGGAAAAAGCACGGGTAAAAGGCATAAAAGTACGAGAATATATCGATGCTGATCATGGTGATGCCGGCAAAGAGGACTTTTAGGCTGCAAGTGTTGATTATGCTTCCATCTGTCCATGACAAACAGCAGGCGCAAGAAATCTTTCGTAAGCTTAAAAAACTCTTTCCTCATGCTGGGATGATACTGAAGTACTCCAATAACTGGGAGCTTTTGGTTGCTGTTATGCTATCTGCACAATGTACTGACAAAAAGGTAAATGAGGTGACGGCTAAGCTCTTTAAGAAATACAAAACACTTGGTGATTATCTAGGTGCAAAGCCAAAGGAGTTTGAAAAGGATATTTTCTCAACAGGATTTTATCGTAACAAGACAAAAAATATTCTTGCAGCAGCAAACATGCTAAAGACGAAGTTTCATGGCAGACTTCCACGAACGATGAGAGAAATACTTACTATCCCCGGAGTTGCTCGCAAGACGGCAAACGTGGTGCTGGGTAATGCCTATGCCGTTGTGGAGGGTATTGCAGTGGATACGCATGTTAAGCGCCTTGCGAATCGCCTGGGCTTGTCAAAACATCAGGATCCTAATAAGATAGAGCAGGACTTGATGGCGTTATTTTCTCGCAAGCAATGGTTTAAGCTGACGTATCTCCTTATTGAATACGGCCGAGCATACTGTACTGCTAAAAAACATAACCATATAAAATGTCCCCTCATTCAATTTGATAGATAACTTTCACTTTCTATGTCAATCCTCGATAAAATGAAAGACATGTACGAGATGCGTAAACAGGCTACCCAGCTCCAAGCACTATTGGCAAAGGAGAAGGTGACAGGCGCATCCAATAATAACTCATTCAAAGTAACGCTCGACGGTAATCAAAATGTACTCAGCGTAGAAATTGACCAGTCAATTGTTGGTGATAAGATGCAACTTGAAAAAAGTGGGCGCGAGGCGTTTTCTAAGGGTCTTGATGCGCTCAAGAAAATGATGGTTTCAAAGTTCTCAAGCTACCTTCGTTAATTTACTAGCTCTATTGTCATGAAGTATCTTTGGCTGCTCGGCGCAAGCGCTATTCTTCTTGCACTTCAGATTACACTCATACCAACAGTGGACATACTTGTGATTGGACTTGTGCTTGTTGTGTTTTTTTTCTCCGAGGAAGAGGCTATCACCTATGCGCTTATCAGTGGTTTTCTGCGTGATTTATTTTTTCCACTTTTTGGTTTTCATCTGGTGCTCTATGGCATTGAATGCCTAGTAGGTATTGTATTGATCAATACTATTATTACCCATCGGTCATTTTTAGGGTTTACAGGAAATACTTGGAGCATATTGATTATCAATCTTTCCCTCACACCACTACTATTAGCACTTATTAGCTATAGTATTCCCACATATGGCTTTGCCGTGCCATCGCGTACTGATGCTATCGAATCAGTTTTGAGTTTGCTTGTCGTTTATTCTGTTGCATCTATTGGATATGTCATCATTGGCAGACTACACTATGTGAGACGTTATGGTATGACCATTGACCGTGTATGAAAAAATCACAGCTGCCGTTTATTCCAGAGCTGGATGAGGGGGAGGAGATATCGGTAAAGTATGGCAATCCGTATGAGTGGGTTGAATCTTCTTTTATTGAAGGGCAATCACATGCGGCAGAGTTCATGGGGAGGACTATTACTGATCGCCGACTGAATTTGCTATTCGCATGTTTCGTTGCTGTTATTCTTTTGTTTGCTGCACGAAGCGCGTACTTTCAGCTTTTCAAAGGGAATGATTTTGCTCTTCTTGCTGAGCGCAACAAAACCCGAGTTATTACAACACAGGCGCATCGCGGCATATTGTTTGATTTGAAAGGAAGGGTACTTGTCCGAAATATACCCGATTTCGCTGTTGCCCTAACTCCTATTGATCTGGATACTCAGTCTGATGTCCGCTCAGCTCTTTTTGCAACACTTTCATCTACTCTAGGAATACCGGTGCAGAACATAGAGCAGGAAATAGCTCGGCATGACCGTTATCAGCCATTCCTTATTGTAGATCATATATCCTATGAAACAGCACTCAAGCTCGAAGCATCTCTTCAAGGGGCATCGGGTATTGAACTAGTTGTATCTGAACGCAGATTGTATGAAATGACGCCAGAAAAAAGCATTTCACATATTATAGGATATACGGGAAGAATTAGTGACGATGAACTTCAAGAAGTAAAAGATGCGTACACACTAACTGATACTATTGGCAAAATCGGATTAGAACTTTCCTATGAGGATGCGCTGAGAGGAATTGCGGGAAAGAGGGAGGTAGAGGTAGATGCGCTTGGACATGAAAAAGGAATACTTTCTGAGCGGCCAGGGAAGCAGGGAAGGAATATTGTACTTACATTTGATTGGGAGGTGCAAAAAAAGGCAGAAGAAATTCTTGGAGCCGTGCTTAAGAAGTTCAATAAGAAAAGGGGAGTTCTGATTGCAACCGATCCTTCCGGCGGCCAGATACGGGCATATGTCAGTCTGCCCTCCTATGATAGTAATATGTTCGCAAACGGCATCAGATCTCAGGAATACCAATCACTTCTTGATGACAAGGAGCGGCCGCTGCTGAACAGAGGAACAGGAGGCGAATATCCATCCGGTTCAACGATTAAAATGCTTGTAGCAGCCGCTGCGCTTCAGGAACATATTGTCACAAAAGCTACCACTGTGCTGAGTAGCGGCGGCATTCGGTATGGAGCATGGTTCTTTCCGGACTGGAAGGCGGGAGGGCATGGAAAAACGAATGTTATTAAGGCGTTAGCAGAATCGGTTAACACCTATTTTTATAGCATTGGAGGTGGGTATCAGCGGCAAAAGGGCCTTGGTGTGGATTTGCTTGTGGACTATTTCAGGCGATTCGGCATAGGAGAACAAACGCATGTTGATTTTCAAGAAGAGCGAAGCGGTTTTTTGCCCACGCCAGAATGGAAAAATGACGTACGGCATGAGCCGTGGTATATCGGTGATACCTACCATATCTCAATAGGGCAGGGAGATGTGCTTGTTACGCCCTTTCAAGTGAATGCATATACTGCGTACTTTGCACAAAAAGGCGTTAGTTATCATCCGCACATCGTTCAATCTATTGCACAAAAAGAATCGAGCACTGAATATGATACTGTTCAACCGATAATACATAAAAAAGATATTGTTGGGAGTGATGTTGTGGCAACGGTACGCGAAGGATTGCGTGCGGGCGTGCTTGCTGGAAGCTCACGCAGACTCCTATCATTGCCGGTTGATGCAGCAGGAAAAACAGGAACGGCACAGTGGTCATCTACAAAACCTCCTCACGCGTGGTTTACCGGTTGGGCACCCTACGAGAAACCAGAACTTGTACTGACAGTTCTTATTGAAGAAGGAGAGGAGGGGAGTAGGACGGCAATGAGTGTTGCAAGTGATTTGTTGAATTGGTATTTTAGGGAATATAAAAAATTAAGTAATAAATAATTGTTAGTTTTACTGTTGACAAATATGGTATTGACGACTTGCTAGAAAATAGGTATACTAGCGTTCATATTCGTAATACAGTTATCTACGAAAGGGAATTGTTCTATGCCACATTTTGTTACGCAGGAAGGTTTAAAAAAAATAAAGGAAGAAATTGAATATTTAGAGAACGTTGCAATGCAGCAGGTCATCGAGCGTATTGCTGCAGCTCGCGAACTCGGAGACTTAAAAGAAAATTCTGAATATTCTTCTGCAAAAGAAGAACAGGGGCTTTTGGTTGCTCGTATTGGAACACTTAAGGCTCTGATGAAAGATATTGCAGTTGTTGAGCAATCCAAGGATCATTCTCATGTACGTATCGGTTCTACGGTAGTAGTTGAATCAAGCGATAAAAAACGCTTTGAATATATGATTGTCGGTACAGAGGAAACAAATCCAAGCCTCGCAAAGATTTCCTATGAATCCCCAATGGGGAGGGCTTTTTTGGAAAAGCAAAAGGGAGATAACGTTGCTGTTGGTACTCCTCGGGGAATGATGGAATACCGCATTATTGAAATCAAATAGCAAAACAATAAGGCACGCGTACTACTCTCTAGCTGTCCCTGAGTACCTTATGGTTATTCAGGGGCTTTACGGTATGGCTTTTTTCGGTTATTCTCTAGGGTATACATAATGAATTCTTAATGAATATGAGTGACATTGATGAGAGAAGCGTACGCATAGCAAAAGCCCATACAATTCGTACATTAGGTTTGGATCCCTACCCGTCAACGGTTCAAAGAACTAAAACATGCCACGAGGCACGTCTCTTTTTTGATGAGCTCTCCAGTTCACACGAGAGTATACATATTGTTGGAAGAATTCGCAATCTAAGGCGGCATGGTGGATCAGCATTTATATCTGTACAGGATGAAACCGATCGCCTACAGGCGTATGTAAAAAAAGATGATGTTGGGGATAAATGTTACGCAATTGTAAAAGATTTACTGGACATAGGAGATCATGTACAGATTGAAGGCACGCTCTTTCAGACAAAAACAGGAGAAATGACCATTCATGCAACGGCATTAAGCATTATTTCAAAGGCATTGCTTCCCTTGCCTGAGCAATGGCATGGTTTGAGCGATATTGAAACGCGGTATCGACAGAGGTACCTTGATCTTATAGCAAATCAGGACGTAAAGGATATTTTCCAAAAAAGAAGTTGCCTCATGCGAACGATTCGTCGGTATTTTGAAGAGCATGGTTTTTTCGAAGTAGAAACACCAATCTTGCAGCCACTTGCAGGGGGTGCAGCGGCAAAGCCGTTTGTTACCCATCATAATGCTCTGGATATGGATATGTATCTTCGGGTTGCGCCTGAGTTGTATCTCAAGCGCCTCATTATTGGAGGATACGAGCGTGTGTATGAATTTGCTCGCTGTTTTCGCAATGAAGGCATTGATCACGCTCATAATCCTGAATTTACCCAGATTGAAGCATATTGCGCGTATGTGGATTATCATTTTCTCATGTCTTTTATTGAAGCATTACTACTCTCTGTTGTTCGAGCTATGCATGATTCTGACTCCTGTATCTATAAAGATGTAAAGCTTGTGTTTGGACAGCCATTCGAAAAGCTTTCGTTTCGAGATGCGCTTTTGGATTATGCACATATCGATATTGATCGACATACTTCACTGGAAGATCTCAGACGTGAAGCGTCAGACCGAAACATCGACTGTGCAACATACCCTACAAAAGCAAGTATACTTGATGAACTTTTTAAATCCTTTGTGCGAAGCTCTATTGTTCAGCCGACATTTATCGTTGATTACCCCATAGAACTTTCTCCTCTAGCGAAGAAGAAAGCCGATAACCCAAATCTTACGGAGCGATTTCAGCTGATCATTGCCGGTATGGAAGTAGTCAATGCATTCAGTGAGTTAAATGATCCCCTTGATCAGCGAGAACGTTTTGAGGTGCAAGCAATGAATCGTGAGATGGGAGATGAAGAAACACATGGCACTGATTATGACTTTGTGAATGCGCTCGAATATGGTATGCCGCCCACTGCTGGCTTCGGCATGGGAATAGATCGTCTGACAGCTCTTCTTACAAATTCAGCAAGCCTGAAAGAAGTTATTCTTTTTCCTACTCTTCGACCAAAGGCACAATGAAGCGCACACACTACAACTCTCAGAATGCCACTGTTATGGCATTCGGCACCTTTGATATCATCCACCCCGGGCACATTTCGTATTTGCAACAGGCAAAACGTCTGGGAAAAAAACTTGTTGTTGTTATTGCGCGAGACAAAACAGTAATAACGCTAAAGGGTAGAAAACCTATTTTTAATGAACAAGAAAGACTTGCGATCGTTGGATCCTTGGGGTGTGTTGATCAGGCAATACTTGGTGATAAAATTCATCATTGCAAAATAATAGACCGAGTGCGTCCCGAGATTGTGTGTCTTGGATATGATCAGGATATTACCAACAAAAAACTTTCGGAGCAGCTCGAACGTATGCATATATCCGTGCATGCAATAGTTCGTGCTCGAGCATTCCGCGGTACGAGGTATAAATCATCGCTCATAAAGAAAGCATTTTGTGCCAGCACCTAGTGCCCATCAACGCCTTAGCCGAAAAAGGCATGGCAGGATGCAAATGTTTTTTAAAAAAACTCGATTTGTAAGTATTACTGCAAGTATTTTGGCGGTGATTGGTTTTATTGTATACGGAATATTTTTTTCAAACCTTTTTTCTATCCAAGCCATTGATATTATAGCGCCTGAATCTTTGGATATTAATGAACTTCGTTCTGATTTGTATCGCCAGCTTGATGATTCTGCGTTTAGATTTTTTTCTCAGCGTAATATTTTCTTTTTCAATACCGACAAAGCTTCATCAGTAATTTCAAACAGTGTTCTTGTAGATACTCTTCATATTCAAAAATCGTATCCACGAACTATTCGCATTACACTCGAAGGCAAGAAATTTCAATTGCTTTGGTATAGTAAGGGCGGAGTATGGATGATTGGGAGTAATGGTGCTATTATTGGGCCTACTGATCAAACGACTATTGCATCACTGCCTCTGGACCTCTTACGAAAGCACTATGGGAAAGATAGTGTACTCGTTGGTCAACATATTCAGAAACGACCAGTAGTACCACCCCTTATTGTTGATGCTACCCAGCAAGATGCCCATGAGGGTCTTTCTGTTATTGATCAAGATGTTCTTCAGACGCTTATGGTACTGAGAGATAGTGCAAAAAAAAGTGGCATTGACAGTGCCTATACGCTCTATACACGAGGTGATCCATCGATTGCTATGGTTACACAGGAAGGATGGGAGCTTCATATGATGCTTGACAGGGATGTATATGCACAACTGAAAAATGCTTCAACTCTCCTCTCGTCTTCAATCAAAAAAAAGCGATCAAAACTCAAGAAAGTTGATGTTCGTTTTGATAATCGCTTATACTATACGCTTAACGATTAATGCAGTATGACAATCGCTATTGACGGCAGATCGTTGCAGGGAGCAAGGGGAGGTATCGATGTCTATACCTACCAGCTTTTGAGCCGGTTGTTTACTCAGTACACACAGCATTCCTATATTTTATTTTTTAATGCCAGTACTTCGTTTGCACACCCGTTCAGTGAGAGCGCGAATCTTCAGATTGTTCATACGCATATACCTTCAAAACTATTTAATACTTCCCTTATGGTTGCACATTATCCTAAACTTGATGAGTATCTTGAAAAAAATACCGGCAGACGCATAGACCTTTTTTTTATGCCAAACATGAACTTTGCAGCATTTTCTTCACGCGCACGTGTTATTGTGACAATCCATGATTTGAACTACATCCATTATCGGGACAGACAGTCATTGAAAGGTAGGTGGTGGCACAGCGCTCTCGACCCTGAGAGGCTCATAAAGCTCTGTAAGGGAATTATTACTGTTTCTGAACACACCAAACAAGATATTGTCTCGACTTATCGCATTTCACCGAAGAACGTGAGCGTTGTTCATCTTGGCGTTGAAGATCAATTTCAATCCCATACTAGTTATTGTGAAGCACTTCCGATTATTCTTGCTTTTTGTCCGCAAGAAGGCAGAAAAAATATCGAATCATTGATCGAAGCATTTGCCCGTGCACGCACTCTCAATGAAGAACTACAAAGCGCCTATCTTGTACTTGCGGGTGTGTCCACTCTACCGAAACGGATACAAGTAGCTATACAGAAGCTCCGGATAAGCCAGTGGGTTCGCTGTGTCCCCTATATGCCTCGCGAACGTCGATTTGCTTTGCTCTGCTCAGCTCGCGTATGCGCATATCCAAGCATCTACGAAGGTTTCGGTCTGCCTCCGCTTGAAGCCTTTCTTGCAGGAGTACCTGTTATAGCGGGTGCGCATTCGAGTATACCGGAAATCAGCGGTTCAGGAGCGTGGTTGTGTGATCCCTGTAATATTGCAGATCTTTCGGAAGGACTCTGTACGCTTTACACTAATGAGGCTGTAAGGAAGCATCTTATGCAGCAGGGGAAGGATCGTGCGGCGCGGTATCGATGGGATGAGACGGCACGGCAAACAGTACGCGTATTTGAAAATATATGCGCATAGGAATTGACGCACGATTGTATAAGGCGGGACTCGGAATAGGGCGGTATATTGAGCAGCTTTTGCTTCATCTTGAGCAGCTACAGACCGATGATGAGTATGTAATTTTTTTGCGGAAGGAAATGATGAATGTATACATGCCAACCAATACGCATTTCAAAAAAGTTTGCATCGATATCCCGTGGTATTCTCTTGCGGAACAATGTATTGCACCTATTGTGTTTCTGACGCATAACGTTGATATTATGCATTTTCCGCATTTTAATGTACCCATATTCTATCCAAAAAAATTCGTTCTTACGCTGCATGATCTGATTATGATAAAACACGCTGAATCATCAAAAAGTGCTGCTTCAACAAGACATCCATCCATTCATGCATTAAAGTACGCAGCATATCTCTTTGTTCTCCGTAGTGCTTGTAGGCGTGCGCGAGCCATCATTGCAGTTTCAGATTCGGTAAAAAATGACATTATGCGCTATCTTACCATTCCTCAAGAGCGACTGTATGTTGTTCACGAAGGCGTACAACTTAATGAGCGCGGTAGGGAGCTACCACTGCCACCTTGTGTCCGAAAACCATACTGTATTAATGTGGGGAATGCCTATCCACACAAAAATATAGGATATCTTCTTACGGTTTTTGAGAAGCTAAAAATAGAAGGAAGCCCCATGCAGCTAGTCTTATGCGGGCAAGAGGATTATTTTAAAAATCGAGTCGTTGAAGAAATTAAAAAAAGGGGACTTGAGGATAGTATAGTGCATTTGGGGTATGTATCTGATGATCAGCTTGCAATACTGTACCGCAATGCACATGCGGCACTTTTTCCATCTCTCGAAGAGGGATTTGGATTCGGACCTCTGGAAGCAGCCCTATTGGGAACGCCTGTTATTGTATCCCACATACCGGTGTTTCAAGAAATTCTTGGAACAGCCTGTCTGTATATTGACCCGCTTAATCCATGTGATATGATTGACGCGTTAAAAAAACTTGATACTGACGTACATTTGAGAAATAATCTTATCACACGTGGACAGGGATTGTTGGGTCGGTATTCGTGGAAGACCAATGCTTTTAAGACTTCTCAAATCTACCATACCTCACTATGAAAACAGTGCGAATTCTACTTCTCTTGTTTCTGCCAGTCCTCCAAACCCTTGTATTAAAAATAGGACTCGCATTTCCATCTCATTATCTTGCGATTGCTTTTGGAGGTGTAATTCTTTTGGATGCGTTACTTACACTTTTTTTTAAAAAGAACATTCAACGGATGAAGATCGTATGGTATGCTCTTCCGGCACTCTTGTTATATTGTAGTGCAGCTTCGTCACTGTTTATTGTTGAAGAATCGTATCTTCGTAATACTATCATTGCGAGTAATGCACTATTCCAATGGCTCTACCTGATAAACCTCTATTTTCTGCTCTATAAGCAGGAGCAGTACCAAGTGAGATCCTATTGGCACATTACCATGGTGCTCCATGTGATTTCATTTCTTAATCTATCCATTCTGCTTTTTGGACTCATTTATTACGTTGAGTATAAACTATCTTTTCTTATTATTCCATTTGCAATAGTTACTGCACTCTTCTTCGTTCAACAGCTTGTGATACATGAGTGTGATATTCGGCAGTTTTGGAGATTCACTGCTGTCCAAACACTTATTATCGTTGAAAGCGCATTTGCAATCCATTGGTTTCCAACTCATTTTATTCCCAAAGCATTTTTTCTTACAATTCCTTTTTTCCTGATTAATCAAATAGGGTATTCAACCCTCAAACGAGAGCAGACAGTTCGATCCGTACTTTCGTCTGTCGCAATTACTCTCGCTATGCTACTATTAGTACTACTCACAAGTAGATGGAGATAATTATGACCTTTACTCATCAGTCCCTTGCGTATCGATTGTTTGCATTTATTCTATTTGTTGGCGTTTCGCTGCTTTCTGGTTATGTGGGGGGGTTATTTGCGATCCAACCTCTATCGTTTGAGGATATACAACCCCACTCGTTTATTATCGAACAACCTGTGTCAAAAAAAAGCGATGGAACGCTTGAATCTCTCTATAAGCGAACCAATCCGATTGTCGTGAGTATTGCTGTTGGGCAAGCAAAACAGCGATTAACAAACTCAATGATTCAGTCATTTGGTATCATTCTCACTAGCGATGGCTGGATTGCTTGCCCTAAAGTGGTAAATGCTTCAAATGAGAATCTCTTTGCTGTTCGATCCGACGGATCAAGCGCACCCATTGTGCGAAGAATCACCGATGTTGCACTTGGAGTTGATTTTCTTAAGATGGAGGGCACGGGCTTTGGTTCAACTGATTTTGTTTCAAAAGAGCAATCCTTCGAAGCCCGGCAAAGCTATGTTGTCATACCGCGTAAAACCATAGATCGTATTTTAACCATTCGCCGATCGTATCCTACTTCTGTCAAAGATAGTTTTATTCGAAATTCTGATACACTGGAAAAAGCATATCTTACCGCGTCGAATGATTATCCAAATGGTTCTCCTGTTTTTACCGAAGACGCTCAACTGCTAGGACTATTCGTTGATTCAAACATCCTTCCAAGTTATTATATTCACGACTCCTTGGAGCGTCTCTTGAGGACGGGCACTATTAAACGCATGGATTTGAATATTTCTTACATTGATCTTGCAGCAACACCAGCTCTATCTCAAAAACCACAAATGGGAGCATTGATTGTTGCAGATAAAAACGGCATTCAACTTCTATCAAAAGGACCGCGCACCACGCTGTATAGCGGTGATATCATTACAAAGGTTAATGGAGAAGAAATAAATGAAAACCAAAGCTTATCAGAACTTATCGCGCAATATACCGTCAAAGACGCTATTACTCTGACGTATCTTACTTCCGATAGAAAAGAACATACTGTTGAGCTAGATGGCAGGCTATAAAACATCAATACTCTTTTTAATCATAGCTTTATACCTTCTATGACAAGCGCTGATCTCTTCGCATTTCTTACCACATTTTCAGTAGTAGTAGTTTCTTGTTTTGCTTGCTCGGCGCTTTATTACTTGATTCAAATTTTAAAAAGAATCTATCAACTTCTTGATGCGATTGAAGATTCATGTAACTCAGTATCAAAAAGCTGGGATTCATTTATGCATCGTTTTTCAACAATCAGCGACTCGTTTCAATTGTTTGTGCAAGGCATCAAAACTGCAAGTAGTATGTACCAAAAATATAAAAAATCGCCTAAGAGAAAGAAGGCAGTATTAGAAAACAAAGAGTCTGCCGATGAATAATTATGAATTTTGTTCAGCTCCATGTCCATAGTCACTACAGTCTTCTCGATGGTCTTGCTCGAATAGGCGAACTTGTTGCACGCGCTAAGGAGTTTGGTATGAGCGCACTCGCTTTGACAGACCATGGATCGCTCTATGGCGCTATTGAATTTTATCAGGCATGCAAAAAAACAGGGATTAAGCCTATTATCGGAGTTGAGACATATATCACATCTCGTGGACGTTTCCGTAAGCAGGGCAAAGAAGATGACGAGCGTTTTCATCTCATACTCCTTGCAAAAAACCATGCAGGCTACAAAAATCTTTTAAAACTTGTCACACTATCGCACCTTGAAGGATTTTATTATAAACCGCGAGTTGATTTTGAACTTTTGGAGAAATATTCGGAAGGTATCATAGCAACAAGTGCATGTATTAATAGCCAGATTGGCCAGGCGGTGCTTAGTGGAAGGAGTGGCCACGAGGAACTCCAACGCTATTTAGATATCTTTGGTGATAATTTTTTTCTTGAGCTCCAACACCACAAAAATTTGCCGGAACAGCATACTGTGAATGCCGGACTCATTTCACTTGCTCGTGAGATGGGCGTAAAGCTTATTGCAACAACCGATTCACATTATCTTATTCCCGAGGATGCCACAGCACATGACGTACTCCTCTGTCTTCAGACAAAAAAAGACCGTAACGATAAAAACAGGCTCTGTATGCTTGGCGAAGATTTTTCATTCGGCGACGGTTCACTAACAATTGAAGCATTTAAGGATACCCCTGAAGCAATTAGTAATACTGTTCTCATTGCAGATCAGGTAGAACTAGATATACCTCTTGGAAAAATTGTACTGCCGACCTATTCATTGCCTGATGGAGTGACTCCAGAGCAAGAACTTCGCAAAATGTGTGAAGATGGTATGCAGAGCAGGTTTGGTGATGCCATAACAGATATACAGCGGGAACGTCTTGAGTATGAACTTGCCGTCATTCTGAAGGCAGGGTACCCAGCCTATTTTTTGATTGTTCAGGACTTTGTAAATTGGGCAAAAAAACAAGGGATTGTTGTGGGACCGGGGCGTGGTAGTGCTGCCGGGAGTTTGGTTGCGTATCTTCTCAGAATCACCAATGTTGATCCGATACTGTATGATCTACTTTTTGAGCGCTTCCTCAATCCGGAGCGCGTATCAATGCCTGATATTGATCTTGATTTTGCAGATAGCCGTAGAGATGAAGTATTGGGATATATTGAAGAAAAATATGGCAAAGACCACGTTGCTCAAATTATCACATTTGGAACAATGGCAGCTCGCGTATCGGTGCGTGATGTTGGACGTGTTATTGGCGCGCAGTATTCCTTTTGTGATCAGTTGGCAAAACTAATTCCACAAAACATGATGCTTGATGCAGCCGTACAAGCAGTTCCTGAATTACGCGAACTTGCCGCTACAAACGATCAAGCAAAAGAAATCATACAAATTGCGCGAAGGCTCGAGGGTGTTGCTCGGCATACATCTGTGCATGCCTGCGGCGTTGTCATTACGCCTGAGCCGCTTACGGAGTATGTGCCATGCCAATATGCCTCACCCGATGATAAGACGGTTATTACGCAGTATTCACTACATCCCGTGGAGGATTTAGGATTGCTGAAGTTTGATTTCTTAGGATTGAGTAATTTAACAATTTTGGAGCATGCAAAAAATCTTGTTCAACATACGAAAGGAGTAAAAATTGATTATGACACACTTCTATTAAATGATCGGAAAACCTACCGATTACTTCAGCAAGGGAAGACGACGGGTGTGTTTCAACTTGAAAGTGCAGGCATGAAACGCTATCTCAAGCTACTCAAGCCAACACATATCGAAGATGTTATTGCAATGGTTGCGCTCTATCGTCCCGGACCCATGGAGCTTATTCCCGATTATATTGCAGGGAAACATGGCAAAAAAATTCCTGAGTATCTTCATCCAAAGCTCAAGCCTATTCTTGAGCAAACATACGGAGTGGCTGTCTATCAGGAGCAGCTTATGAAAATAGCACAAGACCTGGCGGGGTTTACACTCGGTGAGGCGGATGTTTTGCGAAAAGCAGTAGGAAAAAAGATTGCAAAGCTTCTCATAGAGCAAAAACAAAAATTTGTAGCAGGATGCTTAAAAAATGAAGTCCCAAAAAACCTTGCAGAAAAAGTTTTTGACTTCATTGAGCCATTCGCAGGATATGGTTTTAATAGGTCTCATGCCGCATGCTATGCCATGATAGCGTATTACACTGCATATATGAAGGCTCATTTCCCTGCAGAGTTTATGGCTGCATTACTGACTGCAGATGAGCAGAATATGGATAGAATTTCAATTGAAATTGAAGAGTGCAGGCAAATGGGCATGCCAGTGCTTCTTCCTGATATCAACGAAAGCTATACATCGTTTACTGTTGTTGGAAACAAAAACAATAGCCAAGAATCCATTCGTTTTGGGCTTAGAGCAATTAAAAATGTCGGCGAACACATTGCGGAAGTTATTGTTACTGAACGCAAAGAACATGGTCCCTTTGCGACACTGGAAGATTTTCTTGAGCGAGTCAATGATAAAGATTTAAATAAAAAATCTCTGGAAAGCCTTATTCGCTGCGGTGCCCTTGACAGATTTGGCGATAGGGGACAACTGATGTATAATTGTGATAAGCTCCTTTCATTTGCAAAGAGCCTCAACAATGAACGCCAGGGGAATCAAGCAAGCTTATTTGGAGATACGTTTCGAAAAGCATCACTAGTACTTTCACCTTCAGAAGCCCTTGATCCAAAAATTCCCCTATCGTGGGAAAGGGAACTTCTTGGCCTGTACTTGAGCGCGCACCCACTCCATGGAGTAATGGATGTCATGCAACGTTATGTGATTCCGTGCCAGCAGGCAAAGCAGCAGCGAGAAAATACCCAGGTGCGCATTTGCGGTGTTGTTGCATCAATGAAAAAGATTTTGACAAAAAAGAATGAACAGATGCTCTTTGTAACTCTTGAAGACCTCTCTGATACTATCGAGGTCATTGTATTTCCTAGTATACTGAAAGATTCTTCAGAGCTTTGGAGAGAGGACATTATTTTGGCGGTTGAAGGAAGACTTTCTCGTAAGGATTCCGATAGTAAGCTCATATGCGGCAAGGTTCGTGAAGTAACAAACTCTATGATTGCAGCACTTTCTCAAAACCAAGTGAAACAATAAACCTAATGTATGTTTTTCCCTCATAAAGAACAACCTAGGACTAAATTCTACAGCAAGCTTGCCACAAGTTTTATTGTCATTTCTCTTATTCTTGTGGCTGCTGTTTTTTATATTACGTTCAGTTGGGCAACCATTGTTCTTACACAGCAGAAGCAAGTTCAAGAGAGAACGGTAACGGTACGGATTGCAGATGTGACCAATGATGAGCAAGGGGTGCTCCAGGGTAAGATTATTACACAGGAAATGGATGCGCAGGGCACCTATTCTCCCAAAGAATCCACTTCTCTCGTTCAGAAGTCTCAGGGTTTTATTACCGTAATAAATTCAACCCAAAAACCACAAGCATTGCGAAAAACAACTCGACTTCTTTCAGTTGATGGTGTGCTTTTCCGCACAACTGAATTTGCTACCATACCGCCAAAGGGGAGTTTTCGCATACCAGTTGTTGCAGATGAAGAAGGGGAAGTCGGTTCTCTGAGTAGTGCGCGGTTTACGTTACCGGGGCTTTGGCCCGGGCTGCAAAACAGCATTTATGGTCAGGGTTTTGAGCAGGCTGAAGGAGGGGTGAAGCGTGTGTATGTAGTATCGCAGAATGATATTGATCGTGCAGCAGGAGAACTTGATACCTCGCTTCAAGAAAAATTTTTAACACTGGCGCAGACCCAACTACCATTTAAACCACAGGCATTAAAATCAATCCTATCATCAAAGGTTCTTTCTCAGTCTGTTGATAAGCCCATTGGCGCTACAGCTGAGTCGTTTACAATGAATATTAAGGAACAGCTTACCGGTGTGCTTTTTGATCAGTATGCTGTTAAGACATATATCGAACAGGTATTAGCAAAGGAATTGCCAAGTGGTTATCAACTTATTCCACTTGACATAGATTCCCTAGAGTATAGTCTTGAAGATATTGATCGGCAGGCCGTAAAAGCAATACTTACCGTTCGCTTGAAGTCTGGTCAGATGAAAAGTGCGGAATATCTTTCCCTTGAAAAAAGGGCGTTGACTGGCAAGACGATTAACCAAGTCGTATCGTACTTTCAAGATATGCCAGGCATCAGTAATATTCATGTGCGTTTCTATCCTTTTTGGGTGACTCGGACACCATTACTGCATGACCATATTAATATCATTGTCCAAAATGAGGAATAGCAATGAGTATATCATCACCACAAACACATTCTCTTGAGATGATGCGCCATTCTACGGCGCATCTTCTTGCTGCAGCATTGATGAATCTTTATAAGGGTGCCAAGCTTGGCGTTGGGCCCGTTGTTGAACATGGCTTTTACTATGACATAGAAAGTCCCGTTCCTATTAGCACTGATGATTTTAAAAAAATAGAAAAAGAAATGAGAGAGATAGCAAAACGTGATATCCCGTTTGTTCGAGAAGAAATGCTACTGAGTGATGCAAAAAAATTATTCACATCATTAAAACAGGATTATAAAGTTGAATTAATCGAGGATATAGAGAAATATGGCAGTACTCTGATAGATGACCAAAAAGAAGAGGCTCTTTCCACTTCGAAGGGTGATACGCTTGTATCTGTATATCGCACAGGAGATTTCGTTGACCTTTGCAGAGGCCCCCACGTGGCGTCTACAAAAGATATTGGCGCATTTGCACTGCATAAGCTTGCTGGCGCCTATTGGAGAGGTAACGAAGCAAATCCACAACTGACACGCATATATGGACTTGCTTTTGCTTCTAAGGAAGAATTAGATGCGTATCAAACACTTCTTCAAGAAGCTGCCAAGAGAGATCATCGTAAGCTTGGAAAGGATTTGGAATTATTTACTCTTATTGATGATATCGGGCCAGGATTACCGCTCTTTTATCCTAAGGGTGCGTTGTTACGCAGATTTGTTGAGAATCTCATTACTGATGAGCAAGAAAAGCGCGGCTATCTCCCCATATGGATACCACATATTACCAAGGATCAGCTCTATAAGATTTCGGGACATCTCGATAAGTATGATGCAATGTATCCGCCAATGCACTTGGAAGAAGCTGATTACTATCTAAAGCCAATGAATTGTCCGCATTTCATGATGCTCTATAATACGCTTCCTCATAGCTATCGCGATCTTCCTGTCCGCTATACCTGCACAACAACAAATTACCGCTATGAAAAATCCGGAGAGTTGTCTGGCCTTACCAGGGTCCGTGCGCTTACCCAAGATGATTGCCATGTTTTTTGTGCTGCTGACCAGATAGAATCGGAGATTTCTCTGATGCTTGACATGATTCAAGACATATATCGCATTTTTGATTTTGAGGAATATACCGTAAGTATTTCTGTCCGCAATCCAAACAATAAAAGCACGTACATTGGAAGTGAGGAGTACTGGGATACTGCTGAGCGTTCATTGAAAAAAGTAGTCGGTGACCGCAATCTTACTGCGATAGTGTGTGAAGGTGAAGCTGCATTTTATGGTCCGAAGCTCGATTTCATCTTTAAGGATGCACTTGGTAGATCATGGCAACTTTCTACCATACAGCTTGATTACAATTTACCTGAGCGTTTTGAATGCGAATATGCTGATTCGGATGGGACCAAAAAACGCCCCATTGTCATACATCGAGCAATTCTTGGATCAACTGAGAGATTTTTGGGCATTATGATTGAACATTTTGCGGGCAGATTTCCACTCTGGTTGTCTCCGGTACAGGTTGTTGGCATACCTGTTGGGCTTTCGCATCACGATGCTTGTAAAAAACTACAGACAGGACTTGCTGCATGCGGTATTCGATGTGAGATAGATTATTCAAATGAATCGGTGGGTAAGAAGATTAGAGCTGCAGAAAAGTTAAAAATGCCCTACATGATCGTTATTGGTGATAAGGAAGAAAATCTTGATGAGCTCACAATCCGCGTGCGCGGACGAGAAGAGCCTCTGGTAATGAAGTATGAAACGTTTACGGCAATGGCTCAACGGCTTATTTCAGCAAAGTCTCTTGAGTTGACCAATGAATAACTACAGCACAATGCCGGGAACGTATAAGCTCACAACACTTGGTTGTCAGATGAATAAATCCGACTCGGAAAGAATCAAGGGCCTTCTTGAAAAGATTGGCATGAGAGAAACTGATGATAGCGAGGGTGCCGACGTACTCATCTACAATACCTGTTCGGTGCGACAGAAATCAGAAGATAGGATCTATGGCCTCCAGGCTCAATTTGAAGTTTTGAAACAAAAAAATCCCTCAGTCATTATTGCAGTAACGGGTTGTATGCCCGGTAGAGATCGAGATGGAGTTCTGCGAGAGCGTCTTGAGTATGTTGATCTTTTTTTTCCGACAGAAGAAATTGTTCTTTTACCAAAAAGACTAAGTGAGTTGCGCAGCGATATTATTGACCCCAATAGCATTGCTAACTATGAGTACAAACATTATCTTGATATCCAACCTTCGTACCAGTCTTTGTCCCAGGCTTTTGTTCCCATAAGCAACGGATGCAATAAATTTTGTACCTACTGCGTGGTTCCCTATGCTCGCGGTAAGCAAAAAGATCGACCGTTAAGAGATATTTTAGATGAGGTTCGATCTCGTGCCGACCAGGGATGTAAGGAAATTACATTATTGGGCCAGACAGTGAATCTCTATAATCCACCCGATAAGGAATATTTTTCACTATCCAACCCCTTTGATCATTCAAAGAATGGATTCGCTGCTTTGATATGGGAATTGAATGAGTGTTCAGGAATTGAACGAATTCATTTTACAGCACCCCATCCGCAATATATGGATAACGATACTCTTGATGCGCTTTGCCTACCTAAACAGATGAATTATGTGCATCTGCCGGTGCAATCAGGCAGTAATGCGGTTCTGAAGCGAATGAATAGACCATATACGGCTGAGTACTATTGTGAACGGATTACAGAATTAAAAAAGAGAAAACCGACAACTGCATTGGGGACTGATATTATTGTAGGATTCTGTGGCGAGACGGACCAGGATTTTCAACAGACCGTGGAGCTCTATACGTTCTGCGATTTTGACATTGCATACTTGGCTATGTATTCGGTACGATCGGGTACTGCCGCACATCGCATGTATAAGGACGATATTTCCAAGAATGTTAAGAAAGAACGGTGGTGTGAACTTCAAAAAATAATGGAAGAAATTGTCCTCAAAAAAAATCAGCGCTATGTCGGCGAGGTTGTTTCAGTACTTGTTGACTCGTTTGATAAAGGAATGTGTAGTGGTAACTCACGTGAAATGAAACGAGTGCAATTCAAAGGGCAGAACGAGTTTTTGGGAACACTATGCGATGTTAAAATTGACAGGGCGTTAGAGTGGGTACTCTATGGTACGAAAGTCTGATATCCACCTTATTGTTATTCTTGGCCCTACTGCAAGCGGAAAATCATCATGGGGTGTTGAGATTGCACATGAGTACAACGGTGAAATAGTATCTGCTGATTCACGGCAAGTGTACGAAGGTCTTGACATTGGCAGTGGTAAAGTTACTGAAAATGAAATGGGTGGAGTGCCTCATTATCTTTTGAATGTCATCAAAGCTGGTAGCCGCTTTACTGTTGCGGATTATAAGGAGCTTGCTGACACTGCAATTGAGGCCATATATACTAAGAGAAAGACCCCCCTATTAGTTGGAGGATCTGCTCTCTATCTTGATGCGGTTATTGAAAACTACCAACTGCCAAACGTTGATCAGGATATCAATTATCGAGCGATGCTTGAGCGAAGAAGTACTGATGATCTCTGTCGAGAGCTTGAACGTGTTGATCCAAGACACTTCGAGGTAGTTGATAAAAATAACAAACGCCGGCTTATTAGAGCCCTTGAAGTATTTCATTTAACAGGAAAACCATTTTCTGAATTCCAACACAAGGGAGAAGATATGTATAGGTCAATGATAGTTGGTATTGAGATGCCTCGTGACGTACTCTATGCAAGAATCGATGCACGTGTTGACAGCCGCCTTGAACAGGGGATGATTGAAGAGGTTGAGAGGCTGTTGTCGTTAGGTATTTCTCATGAGTGGCTGGAACAACTTGGCTTGGAGTATCGCTATATTTCTCGATATCTCTGCAATTGCAATGGAAGCATTTCAGAAAAAAATGAGATGGTTCAAAAACTTAAATTTGCCATTCATGATTTCGCACGAAGACAGCTCATATGGTTCCGTAGTAAGGAAAATATCCACTGGTGCTCTTCGATAGATGAAATTCGCGAACACATTAACGAATCAGGAGCTTTTCGAGCGTTGATTTGATAAGGTCAGGTTGTGCTTTGCCTTTCATTTCGAGCATGACCTGTCCAACAAGATACATAATGACCGTTATTTTTCCGCTGCGATAATTTGCAACTGCATCCGGGTTTTGCTCAATGATTTTCTGTGCTGTCTGCTCAATAAGGCCAGTGTCAGTAACTTGCTCAAGGTGTTCATCTCGTACGATAACCCGAGGGCTTTCATTGGAATCTAAAATACGATCAAGAAGCATTTGAGCGACAGAGCTATTGATTGCACCTTCTGCAATCAGTGATACAAGTTCAGCAAAATTCTCAGGTGTTAGCGTGAGAGATTGAATTGATAGTGTTTTGTCGTATAATCGTGCCGAGAGCTTGTTGATAAGCCATGCAGCAAGGAGTTTGTATGCATCTATAGAATTTTTTTGCCTGGTTGAAAGCCATTCAGAAAGCTCTGATGCACTTTTTTCATAGAAATCTCCAAGGAACTTATCTTCAACAAGGATCTTGCATTCGGGCTCACAAAGGCCGTATTCCTCACAAAAACGCATGCGGCGTTGTGCGGGAAGTTCGGGGATGGTTGCTAGAAGTTCCGCTCTAAGTTTGTCGGTAAATCTCAAAGGAGGTAGATCCGGTTCTGGAAAATATCGGTAATCGTGAGCCTCTTCTTTGCCGCGTTGAAGGGTTGTTGTTGACGTATCGTCATTCCAACCAACAGTGATCTTATTTGTTCGGTTACGAGTTTCTCCGCCATCCATCCAATCATTATACAGGCGTTGAGATTCATAGTGAAGCGCATGTTCTACCGCTTTGAATGAGTTGAGATTTTTAATTTCTGAAATAGGAGTAGTCACCTCAACGCCATCAACGTCAAGTTGAACAGAAACATTGGCATCGCAGCGCAAATGCCCTTTCTCCATATCTGCTTGGGAAACGCCCAAATACCGGGCAAGAAGTCTTAATTCCTGTAAAAATAGTTTGGCTTCTAGCGGTGTTCGTATGTCTGGCTCTGTGACAACTTCCATGAGAGGTGTTGAGCAACGATTAAAATCAACAAGACTTGCGCCAAGTTCTGCGGCGTGGAGAAGTTTTGCCGCATCTTCTTCAAGATGAAGCCTGTTGATACGGACTCTCATGTCTGTTCGTCCGTTTTCGTCCGGTAGGAGAATAGTAATATGCCCGGCAACTCCGATGGGTTGATCGTATTGGGAAATCTGGTATCCTTTTGGCAAATCGGGATAATAATAATTCTTTCTATCAAATTTACTGACATCATTAATAGTGCACTTCAAGGCAAGAGCCATGCGTGCAGATGAGAGAACGGCCTGTCTGTTTATGACAGGCTGAGTACCCGGATGTCCAAGACACACTGAACAAATAGTCGTATTCGGTGGCTGGTTTTCTCCATCATTTGAGCAACGACAAAACATCTTCGACTTTGTGTTGAGCTGAATATGTATTTCCAGTCCAATCGTCGTGCGATACATATGTATCCTTCAAGAGTTAAGCAGCGGGATTGATATGGATACCCGGTCCCATGGTTGACGATACGCTGACTGCCACGATAAACGTTCCTTTTGCCGTTGATGGTTTTGCCTTACGAAGACTGTCAATAAAGGCTTGGTAATTTTCTGCAAGCTTATCAGCATCAAATGATCGTCTGCCTATGACTTGGTGTACATTGCCCGTATCATCATTTTTAAAGTTAATTTTACCTCTTGTAATTTCCTCCAGTGTTTTGGTGATATTTGTTGTGACTGTTTCGTTCTTTGGCGAAGGCATTAGTCCTTTTGGACCAAGGATTTTTGCAACTTGAGCTAAATGTTTCATCATGTCTGGAGTTGCAACGGCAACATCGAAATCGATTTTTTGCGACTGTTTGATTTCCTGGATAAGTTCAACACCACCCACTCGAGCGGCACCATTTTTTAGAGCTTCTGCAGCTTTCTCTCCTTCCGCAAAAACAACAACACGCTTTGTTTTGCCAATACCGTTCGGCAGCATGATGGATCCTCGGATTGTCTGATCGCTTTTTCGGGGATCAATACCCGTGCGTACATGAACCTCTACACTCGCGTCAAATTCCTCATAGGAGCATTTCTTAACAAGCTCAAAAGCCTCTTGGGGTGAATATGATTTATCTAGATCGATATCAGAGATGCATGATTTAAACTTTTTTGATTGCTTTCGCATAGATTTTTGGTGGTACGAGCGGTTTGGTTAACCTCCCACAGATATGAATAAACATTATACTTTAATCTCAACGCCCATTTGGCGAGCTGTTCCTTCTACCATACTCATTGCAGCTTCAATAGTCCTCGCAGTGAGATCGCACATTTTCTTTTCCGCAATATCCCTTACTTGCGCTTTTGTTATGGACCCAACTTTTTCGGTAAGCGGTTTACCTGAACCCTTTGGAATGCCTGCTGCTTTTTTAATCAACTCTGCCGTAGGGGACGTTTTGAGGATAAAGGTATAGGTACGGTCTTCATAGACAGTGATAACAACGGGGGTAATATCATCACCAAGTTTCTGAGTTGCTGCATTAAATTTTTGGCAAAATTCTGCAATATTCAAGCCATGCTGACCCAATGCAGGACCGATTGGTGGTGCTGGATTTGCTTTGCCTGCCGGAATTTGCAATTTGATAAGAGCTTTTATTTTTTTTGGAGGAGCCATAGAGAGATGTATGATGATTTGATGACGATATGAGAGCGAGAGGCATCGATCACTAATCGCCTGAGTTAGTTAGTCTATATCTTCTTTATTTGTAAGAAATCAAGCTCAACTGGTGTTTCGCGACCGAAAATAGTAACGAGTACTTTAATTTTGCCTCGTTCTTCATCAACTTCAGTAATTTTACCCTCAAAATTCTTGAAAGGTCCGTCAACGATACGGACTGGCGTAGATACAGTCAGGTCAATTTTGTACTTCGGTTCTTCAAGGCCCATGCGTTTTTGCAAATATTCCATTTCCTGGTCAGAGATCGGGTTTGGTGTAGTGCCACTTCCAATAAAACCGGTAACATTTGGCGTATTACGTACAACATACCATGATTCATCTGTTACAATCATGCGAACGAGTACATACCCGGGAAAGATTTTTTCTGTAATAACTTTTCGCTTGCCATTCTTAATCTTAATTCTTTTTTCAGTCGGGATAAGAACGTCAAATATGAGTTCTTCCATATCCATAGACTCAATACGCTGTTTGAGGTTGCGTACGACGTTTTCTTCGTAACCCGAGTAGGTATGAATTGCATACCATCGCGGCAATTGATCTGAAACTTGTTTTGGCATACAGAAATAATTGGTGAAATATGGTTATTTAAGAAGCAGTTTTTGAATCCCAAAATTAAAGACAATATCCAGAGCACCCAAAAATATTGCGACACCGATACTGAAAAAAATGACAATTAGCGAGTGATTGATTGTTTGAGACCGGGTAGGCCAGACAACGCGCTTGAGCTCCTGGTATGATTCTATAAAATACTGTTTTGTTTTTTGAAATGCTGCATTCATACGTATGGTTGCAATAAGATTTTGCGTAATTTAAAAAGGCCACTGGCCTTCACTAGCCATCATATCATAGGATTCAATACTGTCAAGGGCAGGAGTCAAGAGAGCTATGTGTCTAAGGACAGAGGTATTCGTCTTCCTTTTTTGTGCGGTCTTTGTTGTATGGAACGGTATGCGTTTGAAGCTGTACAGGAGATTTTAATTTAATTTTACTTCCCAAACCCGTTACTCCAACAATACCCGTCACTTTAAATGCAATTGGTGTAGATTTTCCCTTCGGGTTTTTAATGCAAGCTTTTATCTCTATGAGGTGTTTTCCCGGCATTACTGTATCAAAAAGACCATAGTCTCCCAAGCCAGACCAGTGAAGCTGATTTTTGCCACCTGAAGCATCCATAGAGTCCGGATCTTTGCCATCAATTGTAATCCGAGCCTTTTTCCATGGTGGCAGTGAGGGAGTATAATTAAATGTAATTGCTTTGATGCGCATTTTTTTCTTTGCAGTCAGGGTGAATGCTGCAATGATGGCATCTTTTGAGCCAGGGATTAATTTTGTTGTTAACCGACCACCAGCCGAAGCAATGGCAACATATTCATCTGGAATAGGCTTTGGTTTCTGAATACTTTCTGAGAGCCGTGCAGTATTTTTGTCAGCTATTCCTTTCGACGAAGAAATATATTTTTTTGTAGCTGATTTTTCCTTGGCTGAACTAGCTGTCAGTCCGGCAGCTTTGCTGCTAGCTGTTATTTCGTTAAGTGTCTTAAATTCCTTAGCATAAATATTACTTGGCCAATCTCGAGGGGTAACTGTAATTTCTTTGGAAAACCATCCGCAGATAAGATTATACCGCATTTCAGTAGGGCGCAGAGTTATTGAAGCTCTTCCTTCGGCATATCCTTCTTCATCTTCAGGAGTCATAGTAAGAAGTCCGCTAAACTCATTATTAATTTCTTCTATGAAGTCCTTTCTTTTCAAGTCTAAATATTTTGTTCTTCCATAACAACGGATAGCAAATTTTTCTTTCGTTAGATCATATTTCGAATAGATATGCTGTATTTTCCACTCAAGGTAGCCATTACGAAATCTAAAATACTCAAGACCGCTTTCTTCTCGAACAGGCTTTTGCGGTGGAGGAGTAATAATTGGTGTTTGTATCGTAGATTCAAATGTAGAGTCTGCCTGGGTAGCTGCATGTGACATGCTATACACTGCTCCAAGCGATGTCATTACAAGAAGTGCCCATGCAAGTGTGTGTTTTACCATATACTAAATTATTATACAGTTATAGTATAAAGTATACACAGTCTCATGAAAATAATGAAGCAGAACACTAAATATCAATGTTTTTTACCGATTTTGCATGAACCTGGATAAAATGCTTTCGCTGTTCTACACTTGAGCCCATAAGAACTTCAAATACATCATCAGCCTTTACTGCGTCTTCGACGGTAACTTTTTTCATGATTCTGGTTGCCGGATCCATGGTTGTCTCCCAGAGCTGTTCTGGATTCATTTCTCCCAGGCCTTTATAGCGCTGAACGTTAATTTTGGGAGCGGTTTCTATTGGCACGGAAGCCTCACCATCCTCAGTTTCTGTCTCCTCGACAATTACCGGCTGCTTAACTTTACTATTTTTCCTTCGGCTTTCTGCAAGGGCAACAAATTCTTGCTTTGTTTTCTCAAGTTCATCTTCACTAAAAACATATTTGAATTCCTTACCGTACTGGACTCGGAAAAGGGGAGGCTGAGCAATGTAGATATGGCCCTGCAGTATAAGTTGAGGGAAGTAACGATAAAATAATGTAAGCAGAAGCGTACGAATATGTGCGCCATCAACATCGGCATCTGTCATAATGACGACTCTATCGTAGCGCAATCCTTCTATGTTGAATTGGTCACCGATATTAGTCCCAAGAGCGATGACAAGAGCTCGAATTTCATTGAAGGCAAGTATCTTATCAATGCGAGACTTTTCAACGTTTAAAATCTTACCCTTAAGAGGTAATATCGCTTGGAATTCACGATTCCGCCCCTGCTTGGCACTTCCACCGGCGCTGTCGCCTTCCACAAGAAATAACTCAGAGACACTCGCGTCTTTTGATGAGCAATCTGCAAGCTTACCAGGTAATGTGAGTCCCTCGAGTACACCTTTTCGCAGTACTGATTCACGTGCAGAACGTGCGGCAATGCGTGCGCGTGAGGCAAGGATACACTTTCCAATGATTGCCTCGGCTACTTTTGGATGCTCTTCAAGGTAAATTGCAAATGCGTCAGAAAAGACGGTATCAACAGCGGTTCGAGCTTCAATATTACCAAGTTTTGATTTTGTCTGGCCCTCAAATTGCGGCTCAGGAATTTTGATACTGATAACTGCTGTGAGGCCTTCCCGGACATCATCACCAGTGAGGTTTTCCTCTTTTTCTTTTATGAAACCCTTTGCTCGAGCAAATGAATTGATTGTACGCGTAAGAGCTGTACGAAATCCAACCACATGCATGCCGCCCTCCGGGTTGAGAATATTATTCGTAAATGCATACACATTTTCTTTAAAATCCTCAACATATTGAAGGGAGAGCTCAACATTGATATCTCCTTCATACATTTTTTCAACATAAAAAACATCGTCATGCTTTACTCCTTTTGCTTTATTAAGATAGCGGACAAAGGAAGCAACACCCCCTTCAAAATAGAAAACAATAGGAAGGTCATCCTTGGAAATGCGCTTATCAGCAATCTCTATGGTTATTGCCTTTGTAAGGTAGGCCTGCTGGCGCATGCGGTCAATAATTGTTTTAAGATCAAACTCTGTTGCACTAAAAATAGTTTGATCAGGTTTGAAAAAAATTGTTGTACCCTGCCCCCGTGCACTGCCAACTGCCTTTGCTTTATGTAGAGGTTTACCAATTTTATATTCCTGGGTCCAGAGTTTTCCTTCACGCTTTACTTCAGCCCGTAGGTATGTAGAAAGGGCATTTACAACCGAAACACCCACGCCATGCAAACCACCGGATACTTTATATCCCCCTTGGCCAAATTTACCCCCGGCGTGAAGGCGCGTAAGGACTGTTTCAAGGGTAGATACGCCTGTTTGTTTGTGAACTTCAACGGGAATGCCGCGTCCATTGTCTTCAACACTTGCCTTGCCGTCTGGCAAAAGTGTAATAGTAATATGAGTGCATGTACCTGCCATCGCTTCATCAATTGCATTATCGACCACTTCCCAGAGCATGTGGTGGAGGCCGTAGATATCCGTATTTCCGATATACATTCCTGGACGTTTACGCACTGCTTCAAGTCCTTCAAGGACAGTAATCTGCTGAGCACCGTATTCCTGACTTTTTTGATGTTTTTTTGGCATAAACTAAAATACAACGTTAATCAAACGCTGGTGTAATTATACCCCATATATCTTAATTTGACAATCGCTTTACATCAACCGGGAGCGAATTGATATCAGCAGAAACACTAATGGGTGCATGCGTGATCGCATCTGTGCCAGTAAGAATAATTTCTTTGATGATACCGGATGGCCCCGTGCTTGCATCAGTGAGAGGCGTATAATCAATTTGCACAGCAAGACCTACTTGGCGCTCCGGTTGAGCAAGGGTTGCACTGAGCGTTCCAATATGCCATGTAATAGTGTTAGATTTCTTATCATAAGAACTTTCTCCATGCAGGGTGGGAAGTATTGTGGCAATGGTAGTATTCTGGGATACAACAGCCTTTAGTACGGCGTTCTCTAACGGATGAATAGACGATGAGGCAGAAATAAAGAAAACATACCGCGTTGTTTTTCCGCTGCGTGGCGGTAGGGAGCCTCGGCCAATCTGATCGCCCTCCGGAGAATAGTAGCGTATGGATCCCTTTATTGAAGCTTGAGTATCAATCGGCATATGGATAGGAGTATCCGTAACAGTGTACTTAACATTTTTACTGAAATATGATGCAAAGGGCTTCATAGTAATTTCAAGCTTTGAATCACCGGCAAGATCGCGAATGCTATGAACATCTGATGGTTTGAGATTAAATTGAAGCGCATGTTCTTCACCAGGCTTTAGAATGTCGAGTTTTGATACTTGATTCCGTGTCCACAACCTGCGAAATGGCGTTGGCTGTAGTGCTGTAGCGCTTATGAGTGAGTCGGATGTTATGCCATACCCCTCAAGGTCAATACCAAGTTGTATGTTGGAAAGTTCTGTGTTTGAAGTGTTTTTCCATGTGAGATTCACATTGTAGGGCGTGCCTGGAGCAAGTGATGTCGGTTTGTTCTGAAAGCCTAGCTCGATAGCAAGGTCATTTTTTTCTATGGGGAGTAATAACTCCGACCTACGCTGTATAATTGCTTGTCCATTTCTCTTAAGAGAAAGCGATATATCGACACTGCGGTCTTGGGAACTGCGATTGATTGAACCCTTGATTGGCAATTGATAGCTTTCGTGGGGCTCTATTAAAGGTATTCGTATTTCTTTTTGAGCGTCATTATTGGGCTTTCCAACAAAACTTGATGGCATATCTATAAAAGCTACAATGTCTTGAATTTCAACAGAAGACCTATTCGTAATGATAACCCCTCCTTCAAAAGTATTGAGAAGGATAATGCGATCAGGGAAATCGGTGCCTATTTCGAGTGCGCTATCAGAAATTTCATAGGTAAGAATTTCTGCAACAGAATCACTAACTGACCCATCAGGAAGCTCTCCTTTTGCTGATGCCGTAATGCTTTGCCGCTCATGGATTTCACCTGCAATAGTGCCTTTGATATGAATGGTGAGTGTTTCATTTTTTCGAATGATGTTTGGAAGGGGGAGTGTAACAGTTTGCGCAGGTGAATCTGATACTGGTTCAAGAATGGTAAAATAGCGCGGTACATTAATTGAAAGCACCGGATTACTGATTGAAGTGCCGTTAGTATTTTTTATTGTTAATGTAAAACTAGCAACAGCTCCACTTATGATTGTCGGAGTATCTTGGGTAAACTTGAGTACTAACTGTGAAGAAAAAAGTGGTCCGATAAGTTGGATATAAGCAATGAAAGCAATCAATACCAGTGTGAGAACTGCCAGTGAAATATCAACTATCCAATGGATCAGGAATTGCTTTCTATTTGGATGATAATAGGTATTGTAGCGATCTTTGAGAATATCAATGAATGTTCGAGCTGCTTCTTGATCAATCGAAACATCTTTAATTTCTATTGCCGGTATGCTTGATCCATTCCTGCTCTCTTCGGGAAGCTTCAGGTTATTTGCTTTGTTATTTTGAATGCAGAGGAGGTGATCCGGATTGCTAGGGTCATGGGAGCAGTCAAATTCAACGTTGGTATTAGACATAGGTGATATTATTTCAGTGCATAGGTAAAAACCTTTGCTGTTGTAGCAATGATCTCATCCCTATTATCGCCGTTAACATCTGTAGCAAGCACTCTGATACCTCCTTTGTTTGCGGGTGAAAACGCCATAAACCCCGGATTTAGGGGATGGGCCTTACCGTCGAATACGCGAACCAAGGGAGATCCACCCTTTCCGGGCGATGTAACTATTGTGCCATAGCCACTTGAGTCGAAATGGGCCACTGCCACCGAAACGCCACCCGTAAAGGTAGGCTGATACGCGTAAAATCCTCCGCTTAGTAGTCTACCATGAGCGTCAAATATACGCACAACGGGGCTTGTTCCCGCACCCGTTGAAACAACCAATTCCTTTGAGCTGTCATTATTCAAATCGCCAATCGCTAGTCGTAACGATCCAAAAAACTTTTTACCAAGTGGGTATAATACGGCGCGTCGCGTACCGTCGGTTTCAAATACTCCAATTCCGCTTGGCTCGCCTTTCACTGTTTTTTTCTTGACAGTGCCGTTTTCCGGATATTCCCTACTCGCATAGATTATTGGTTTTTCGGGGTTTGCTGAGTCAATAGCAATATTTAGATCACCATTCCAATTTTGTCCGAATGGTTTGAACTGACTACTTGTTCCATCTGATTTAGTTATTCGCAATGTTCCTTTCTCGGCATGAATACTCGCAATACTCGTCTGAAGTGTAGACTGGTAAACAACAACAGATCCGCGGATGGATGAGTCATACGCAAAAAAACCATTACGGCGTACGTTTCCGCGCTGATCAAATACACGCGCAAATGAGCCATTGTAATAAGGTGCATTGTTGATTGTTGATAGAGGACGCAAGAGAATAACACCGTCAGAAGGACTGAGAGAAATACTGGAAACAATTGATCCGTTATTTACTTCGGGGTCCTGAGGTCCACGAATTTTTTCGAAATCTCCATCAAGATCTACGTTTGCAAGCTGAGATGATGAATTTGTAAGTACTGTCCCTTGCTGAAAATCCCTCCGCCATACCCCAGGCTTCATTTCAGAGGACATCGAATGAGTGATGGCATAGGGAGTCGTAGACGGTTTTCCGAGGTTGACGTCATATTCATCATATCGCCAGAGCTGTCCGTGGTTTTGCGTGCCATAATCAAATCCAAAATATGCATTGCCCATAAGTGCCGAGGTGAGACCAAAGCGGATTTTTTGATATATTGTATGTTCCCCGGAATTTCCGGTATTACTATTGATAATAAAAAGCGGGGGCCTTAAAGCAGCTGATGAAAGTGCAAGATAACTGCGCATGCTATCCTGCCATTCACCGTTGCCCTCCCATGGAGTAGGGAAGCTTTCAAACATTCTGCCGTTGATATACTGCTGATAGGCAGGATGCGAGCTGCCATTGATAACAATAAGTGCGTTATTACCCAAAAGCTCACGCGTATTTACAAGGAGCTGGGACATGCCAGTCTTCCAAGAAGCATCCAATAAAACGGATTGGTCGGTATGTCCATCGCTATCTGCATCGATCTGGCCATTATTTAAAAAAGAAATACTTACATCAACTTCATCATACAATATTCCATCCCACATGCCTGTGCTCATGACAGTATCATGTACGAATCGCGGCAAATACACATTCCATTCCGTCGTAACATTTAACGGCAGTGTTGATTCCCATGCGCGAACAATTGAGCCCGCTGAGTCTTTGAGATACCATTCATTCTGAATGCCACTCTTGAGCTTTTTTCGTATACCTGCTCCATCGTCAATATCTTTGATATTGATACTGCGAGAAGGGACGTAAGCAAGGATTGTGATGGTTGGATTTTTTGAGCGGGCGTAGTTAAAAAAGTCCTTATTATATACTGCTGCTTCCATGGGCAAAATGAGAACGTCATAGGAGCTAAGTGCATTGTATATTTCAGGATAAATATCTCTGCCAGCTTTGAGAAAATAGTTGGCTGTGCGTACATAATGAGTATCGGGTGCAAGCGCCGACGCATGAGGCAGGTATAATCCAAAAAAGCCGATAAATATAAGCGTAATTGGTGAAAGAAAATGCTTCATAGTGCGCTTATAGTATAAGCAAAAAGGGTAAAAAAGTCAAGGATATGATATACTATCAACTATATGGCAATGCAGGAGTACAATCCGGATATAAGCAATGCTGAGCTTCAGAGGAGTTATTGGTTTGTAACGCATTATAAAAAAATAAAGCAACTCATTGTTGTTGCGCTTATTGTTTTTGCGAGTATTACTTGGTTAGGAACGCTTTGGTCTGTTCTTTCAATATACGTATTGGCAGCTCAGCATACTGATGCCCATATTTCTGGAGTGAAACAAGTCCTTGCGCAGCAAAGCCGGCTGCCGACTATTGCTGAACCAATCATTCAATCTGTGGGAACGGCACCAGTTGCAGAGGGACTTGCAAATGCCTATGCATACTGCATTAATCCGAATGAAAACTGGTATGTACGCGGTGATCTTGTGTTTCTCCAAGGAGAAAATGTAGTGCGATCCGTTCCCATATTCTTGCTGCCAAGTGAAAAACGCTATGGTATTGGTATGGGAATTGCTTCAAGTGCCGGTACGCTTACTGCTTCATTTAGAAATCTGCGCTGGTCGTTCATTTCTGACGAAGAGAAGCGAGTTATGGCAGAAAAACGTGATATTGCAATCGGAGATACCCTTTTTATACCGTCAGATAAGAGTGGTGTCACGCGCCTTGTACCTGTCTCTAAGCTAAAGTTTACTGCAACAAATAAAACTATTTCTGACTTCTGGGAAGTGCGGTTTGGGGTTATTGCAAAGCAAAACGGGTCAATTGTTGGGATAAGTGAGGCATCTATAAATAGTTTGGATTCCGGCCAGAAAGCATCTCTTGAAACTATATGGTTTACCCAGCTGGTTGCAGCAGATGAATTTGACATTCAACCCCTTGTAGATATATTTGATCCAGCATCGTATAAGAAAAAAACTCGGTAAGAGAACTCTCGAAAATTATGCTTGCTGTATTGTGGGGATTTTTCCGACAAAGTGACCTCATTCTTTTTTGTTCTATGGCTGTGCTCATGGGGCTTGGTTTTGCTGTGCTCTATAGTATGGGTCTGGGAATAAGCGGCGATAATTTTTTTTATCTCAAACATCAGACACTGGCATTTGGCATAGGTATGGTTGCACTCCTTGTACTGAGTACCGTTCATTATCAGCAGCTGCGAACCTATAGTCTAGCGTTTTATATTGCAACGCTACTTATTCTCATTGCTGTGCTTTTTTTGGGGAGCACGATACGCGGAACAAAGGGTTGGCTTGCTATTGGAGGATTTACCCTTCAGCCTGTTGAACTGGCAAAATTAGGACTTATTATTATGCTTGCGAGGTATTTTTCTTCCTTCACGCGCCAGGTTGGGCAATTGAAGCATATTGTTATAAGCGGAAGCCTTGCACTACTGCCAATTGGTGCCGTACTGCTTCAGCCAGATTTGGGTTCCGCAGCAATATTATTTATTATCTGGCTTGGCATGATTTTGATGAGTGGAGTACCGCGTCGTTATACGATAGCAATGTGTATTATGATTGCGCTTATAGCTGTTCTTGGATGGATGTTTGTACTCAAGGATTACCAACGGCAGCGCGTGTTAACGTTTTTATCGCCAACCCATGATGTCCAAGGAAAAAGTTATAACATTCGGCAAGCACAGATAGCCATTGGTTCCGGTGAGCTTTTTGGCAGAGGTCTCGGTTTCGGTTCACAAAGCCATCTACGTTTCCTTCCGGAAAGCCAAACAGACTTTATTTTTTCCGTTATCGCAGAGGAGCTTGGATTTATCGGTGTTGGATTGCTGCTCTTTTTTTGGTTTGTGCTGCTAAGCAGACTTGTTCGCCTTATGCGCATTGTGCGTGATGATTTCGGCGTGTACTGTGTTCTTGGGGTAACGCTTTTGCTTTTTTCCCATATGGCTATAAACATTGGAGGAAATCTTGGCCTTATTCCTTTGACTGGCATTGTGTTGCCTTTTTTGAGTTATGGCGGCAGCGCATTGGTTATCGACCTTATAGGCATTGGCCTTGTTGAAAGCATTCATATTCATTCAGTATAGGATGTGAGTATTTCTTGACACTTTTCTTGACAGAAGTGCAATACCATGTAATTATAGTACCGTTGTTTATAAGATGATTTTATATTGTATATATGGAACCAATAGCATTAAAGGCAACAGTGCGAACTGTACAGGGTAAGGCCGTAGAAAAATTGCGAAAACAAAAGCTTATACCGGCTGTAATTTATGGTGCAGGAAGCAACCAATCTGTTGCTGTTGAGTATATCCCATTTGAAAAAGCCTATCGGTCGTGTGGCGAATCAACACTCCTTGATTTGGCAGTGGATTCAGCTACACCTATTAAAGTGTTGGTGCATGAAGTGCAGCTCGAGCCTATTCGCGGGAAATACCTGCACATTGACTTCTATCAGGTTAATATGGACAAAAAACTAATAGTTCATATTCCTTTGGTATTTATGAACGATGCAAGGGCGGTCAAAGAGCTCGGTGGCATATTTGTGAAACAAATAGATGAAGTTGAGGTGAAGTGTTTGCCGGGTGATCTTGTTTCAGAAATCCGCGTAGATATCTCTCCATTGGCAACATTTGAAGATGTATTGCGCGTTGCAGACATTCAATTACCCAAAGGCATTGAAATTTTGAATGAAGGCAATGGTATTATTGCGTCAGTGATGCCGCCAGTTTCAGAAGCAGAGCTTGCAGCAATGGAACAACAGCAGGCAACAGATGTTTCTAAGATTGAAGTTGTAGGCAAGGCTAAGAAAGAAGAAGGCGAGGCAGTAGTTGAAAAAGCTAAGTAATTTTACCGCCATGAAACTAGGAGGGCACCCCCACCAGCTCATTGGAATTTCAGGAAAAATGGCTTCCGGGAAGGGAAGTGTTTCGAAGTATCTTGTTAAAGAATATAATGCAGAAAAGCATGCCTCTTCTGGTCCATTGCGAGCGATTGTCGACATATTCGGTATACCTCAGTCACGCGTAAATCTTTCTGATTTATCTACGTTTTTGCGTGAAACATACGGTGAGCAAGTAATAGCGCATGCAATGCTTAAACTTCTCACTGAAAGCAAGGCGCCCATTACATTGTTTGATGGCATGAGGCGCTTGATTGATGTTCATACATTTCGTCAACTTCCAAACTTTACATTTATTTTTGTCGATTGCGATGAGCAGATACGGTATCAACGATATGTAGTGCGTAACGAAAATGCAGGTGATGCGGAAATGAGTTGGGATGAATTTCAAAAGAGGGGACAGGCTGAAACAGAAGTGCAGATTGATCAGCTTAAGACCTATGCGGATATTGTTATAGACAATAGCGGAACGTATGAGGAATTGATTATCCAGACGCGCTCAGCGGTTGAGGAGATTTTAAAAAAGTAATTGTGACTGATACACCTACAATAAAAAAAATCATCGCATTTACTGGTCGTAAAGCGTGTGGCAAGGGTGTGGCTGGAAACTTGCTTGCAGAGAAGTACGGGGCACTTCGAATTGATTATTCGAGTTCTCTGCATGAAGCATTGAATATTTTAGGCATTCCGGAAACTCAGGATACTATTCCAAAACTTTCAAGCTTTCTGCGTTCCCGCTTTGGCGTTGATGTCATGCAGAGAGCCGTAGTAAAGAAAATCCGCGCATCATCTGCCTCACGTATATCATTATTCGGTGCACGGCGCCTGACAGATTTTGATGATATAAAAAAAGAGTTTTCATTTCATTTATTGTATATTGATTCTAATTTTGAAGCCCGTTATCAGCGCTATATTGCACGCAATCAGAGGGCGGGCGATAGCGAAATGGATAGAGAGCGGTTTCGTCTCAAAGACGAGGAAGAGCCGGAACTTCAAATTGAATCATTGAAGCCATTGGCAGATGCTGTGATCGATAATAATGCGACACTCCAAGAGTTTGAAAAGAAATTATTGGAGGTGTTTGATACGCTAGATCTATAGCCGAATTTCTGCTACGCGTGTTCTGCCTGCCAGGTCTCTATGAAATACTACTGAGGCAGATGGTAGGTATTTTTTTATTGCAGTTTTGATGTACAGTCTTTGTACAGAACCTATTTCTAGAAAAATAATACCATTTTTATCGAGATGGTTGCCACATGTTTTTATAATGGCGTCGAGTAGGGCGCGTCCATTATCCTTAGCCACAAGAGATCCACGTGGTTCGTACTTTAATTCAGGGTATTTTTTAAGAGCCGTACTGTATTCTTTGGTAGAAAGATAGGGTGGGTTTGAAACGATGATATCAAAGCGTTTTGGCGAAGCGGGATAGAGATTGGCTCTAAGGATGCGAACACGCTTTTCACAACCAAAATGTTTGACATTTTTTCTTGCGAGAGATAGAGCTTTTGATGATATATCAGTACCGACAAGATTGAGTTTAGGATGTTGAAGTGCAAGTGTAATTGCAATACAGCCGGATCCCGTTCCAATATCCAAAATATTCTTTTTTTCAGGATACTCCAAAAGGTAGCGGCTCACACACTCAACAAGCACTTCTGTATCGGGGCGAGGAATAAGTACGGATGAGTTTACAAAAAACGCAGATCCGTAAAATTCTTTATATCCAACAAGATACGCGCAAGGCACTCTCTGTGCCCTTTTTTTGATGAACCCTCGAAAACCTTGTAGCTGTTTTTTTGAAAAACTTTGTTCACTATGGGCAAAAAGATACGAACGTTCAACCTTGAGGATATGCGCCAATAGCACCTCGCTATCAAGTTGAGATGTTGAGATGGCAGCCTTTTTGAGGAGTTTTTGAGATTCCCCAAGTGCTTGAAAAATGGTCATTGTTGAGTGGCAAAATGTTTTGAAAGGCGGGGAGACTGCGCCTCTTTGGTGTAATTAGAATCCATTGCATCATACACAGCTGTGGGCTGCTCAGTCATGCGACAGAATTTAATTTTTGAAATCGGCTGCCCATCGCGGAGAACTATTTCTTCAAAGGGGCGCACTTCAAGAACCAGGCGTCGGCCCGCCACTTCACCGCTTAGGCCCCATCCCCAGCCCGGGTCAATAAACCCTGCGTAGTGAGCGCGGAATTCTCCGGACTTTTCATCCATAGGGACCATTTCGCATGCTAGTGTAGGGCTCACTTGGACGCGCTCCTTTGTATAGAGAATATAAAAAGCTCCTTGACGCAGGCGAATATGCCCATTTATTTTTCTAAGTGGCTGGAAGAAATCCGTTGGCTGATAGAAATTCCGCTTTGAAACGTCAAGAACATGTGAGGAACCAAGGCATTCCCACCCAACAGTATCCATGTCGAGGTCAACACTCAAAATAAGAGAACTATCATTATCTGAAGCAAGTTCACTAAATGGAATGCTCCGCGCATCCCTATCGTACAGGAGGGGAGACGCAAAATAACTGTCTCTAAGTTCTAAATAACTAAGTGTCGTATCTGCATTAAAAAAACGGATTTGCGAGAGGGATTCATCGGGCGGAAGAAGAACGGGAAATGACTTTGGCGTAATAAGTGTCCATAGCTCGCCGGAATAGCCACCGGGCATAATGGTATCATAGCGCGGTACACCATCTGCGATAACGCGTGTCTGAATGTCGATTCTTCCTGTTGATGATTTTGGATTGCAGATGCAGTGGACATCGGAAGGAAGATGCATGATTTCTTTGATGCGGGCGATATAGGTGACGTTTTTTTCCAGTGGGTGGCTGAGATGATGCAGCGTGGGACGCGCAAGTTTCAATAGATCACGGACTGCCTCGCCCTTCCGAGGAAGAAATACTTGTTCAATTCTATAGACTTCGGAAGTAAGCGTAAGGTCAAGTGAAGCAGGGCGGATGTTTTTTTCATCCGCGTTTTTTACAAACCCATCTGAAATGAGTTTTGTAATTGCCTGGGAGGGGAGTGCACCTGGTTGGTTCATATAGAAAAAGACTAGCACTGATATGAAAAAGTGCAACACTAGAATAATATGTGACAATATTATTCCTCATCGGTGCCAGTGGCATCTTCACCAAATGTCCCCTCGCGGTCGGCTTTGCGAAGAGTATTCATGACACTGTCAAGGTTGCCATCGAGGATATCGGAAATGTTGTGCCAGCTGTGCTTGATACGGTGATCGGTGATCCTGCTTTGAGGAAAGTTATACGTACGTATTTTTTCTGATCTGTCACCCGTGCCAACCATTTTTTTTCGTTGCTGCGAGAGAGCTGACGCTTGCCTTTCCTGCTCTGCAGCCAGAAGTCTGCTTCGAAGGACAGTCATTGCTCGCTCACGGTTTTGGAGCTGTGATCTTTCATCCTGACAGCTGACTGCTATTCCTGTGGGAATATGCGTTACTCGTACAGCTGAGTAGGTCGTATTCACTGATTGTCCTCCATGTCCTCCAGCGCAGAAAGTATCAATTCGCAAATCCTTGGGTTCAATGGTGATATCCACTTCTTCGGCTTCTGGGATTACTGCAATAGTGACAGTAGACGTATGAATGCGCCCGCTTTTTTCAGTTTCCGGCACGCGCTGGACACGGTGTACACCTGCTTCGTATTTCATTAAGCGATAAACATTCTCACCGACTATTTCAAAAATAACTTCCTTAAATCCTCCAATTCCAATCCTATTTTCACTCACCAAATGTACCTTCCAACCCATTTTTTCCGAATAGAGTGTATACATACGGAACAGACTTGCTGCAAAGAGAGCAGCTTCATCGCCTCCTGCACCAGCTCGAATTTCCACAAAAATATCCTTTTTATCGAGAGGATCCGACGGATTAAAATACTCTTCAATCACTTCAGCATATTCTGTAAGCTGCTGTTCAATCTGGCGCTGCTCTTGCACTGCCAGGTCCCGCAATTCAGTATCAGTCTCATCGAGTGCCATTTTTTTTGCATGAACTAAAGACTCTTGGAGTTCAGAATATTTTTGGATAGCATCAATCATTCGTTGCACCTCCCGATATTCTTTGGTTGCAGAAAAATATCCCTTCTGATTTTTTAGTAATTCCGGATCGCTTAATTGCTGCTCAAGGGAGTGTTTTTTTTCTTCCAGTTGTTGGTTTTGAGCTAATGTAACCATATACTTTTGCTATATTTACATGCAACAAAAAAACATGCTGACCAATAATGCATGCCTTTTTGCTCAAAAATGTTACGCTTCGTTTTTCTGCGATGCTGAACGTGCGCGCTTGACTTTTCGTCCCTTTCGCACTGCTGAAACAGTCTCTTTCTTCTGGGAACGCTGTTTAAAGCGTTCAACACGGCCTGCTGTATCTACGAGTTTCTGGGTGCCGGTATAGAAAGGATGGCATTTGCTGCAGAGTTCTACTGAAATTGTTTGCATGGTTGAACCAATAGTTGCAACATTGCCGCATGCGCACGAGATTGACGCCTGAGGGTAGTAGGTTGGATGTATTGATTGTTTCATAGTCGTATTAATTCTCATATCAGCATACTAGCAGACTTCTCAAAACGGTGCAAGATGGGCGATTGGAGATTATTGTCCTGGCCGTTCAAGACCCCCCTTGATACATGCTAAGATATGCGAATAATTGTTATAATATTCGTCCTTGGCAACAAACTCTCGTGAATGGTGAGAAATAGTGGGTTTTTTTCGAAGTCCTACGGCACGGGAAGAGCCCATCATCATGGAAGCAACAAGGGCGATTTTATTTTCCAATTTAATCTGAGGATTGATCTCGTCTGACACACCCTTAAATACTGTCGGCAACTTTTTATCAACTTGCACTGTTCCGAGATATTCTTCTGCGCAGGCAAGTGCATGCGCAAGAGATATACCGCCTACGTCCAATGTGATTGACCCATGCCGCGAATCTTTATCAAATCGAATGTTAAATCCCGGCAAGATAAATGAAAGCCGATCTTGTGAATGAGCTGAGTCATGCTGTATGCCGATTTCACACGCATTGACTATTTTTGCATACCCCTTGTTGAACGGAAAAGATTTGTTTTTTTGGAGTGCAGATGACAATTGCTCCCATAAATTACTATAGTGTTGCAGTAATGCCTCAATATCATAGATTGAAGCAAAAACCGGCAGGCGAACTTCTCCGTTCTCAATGACTTTCTGTCGATCTGGCATTGGAAAAACGTCGATAAGCCTTGATTGGTTGTAGTATTCTACGTACGCACTACGTAAGCGTAAAATTTCTTTTTCGCGCAAGAGATACTCTTGAGGAGATATGGCTAAAGAAGTATCTTTTACAACGCATGGAATGACACATTGATTGCGTGATAGTTTACCCAAGAAATGTTCTAGTAGAAGAAAGGAAAAATGGCAGCACTCCATGATGAGTAATTCACATTCACGTTTACAATCATGAAGAAAACTTCTTGTAATTTCATCATTGCAGCGTTCACTGAGTAATGCGAAGACCTTATTGATTGAAAAAAGAGCTTTCTCAGCAGTTGTTAGGTGTACTTCATACCATTTTTCAGGATTAAATTCGGCATAGTCTTTTGATTCTAGTCTTGAAGGGTGCCTCGCAAGGATGCCTGGAAGCTGGGTTCTGGCCAACACGGTTGCTGCTCCAATAAGTGGGTGTATTTCAATCAGACGTTTGTAGAAATGGTTATGTCCCGCTTTTTGCCCAAATGCTTTTGAGCATGCCGTGCTCAGTTCTTGCTCTGTAAGAAGTGGCGAATGGAGTATGTTTAGGACTGGTAAGATATTGTAGCCGGAAACACCCCAATCTCTGCCATTGGAGTCCGCAATGAATTGATATGAAGTCCCACTTTTATCCCGAATAACAAAAGTTTCTACCACTCCCGGGTTCCTTCGTGCAGGATTTGTGACATTGAATTTTCCAATTTGATCACGCATGTCTCGGGCAATTTTACGCGCTTCTTTAGACGCATGAAGCATCACTTTTCTTAATTCCGGAATAAGTGATGTTTCAGATCTCTCGCGAAGTTTTTCCAGTCCATCATCATGATTCGGCATATGACCTTTAGAGATGAGTTTCCTTATAAATACTATAGTTTAATGCGCGCATTATAGCACATTTTGGCACTTTTGTCAAGGATAATGCGCGCTTTTTCTTATGGATATAATGTTAATTGTATTAAGATGAGTATGACAAAATAGCAGTAGCGACTAGTACCTTAGCGTACAAGAATCATTACCCGTTTACCGTAAGAGGAGTTGAAACCATACGGTCAGCGGGTTTTTTATTTCCAAGATACCTCTTGCATATTTTTAGAAGGTAGTGTAGACTCATGATATTAGTTTTTAATATCTCATCTTTCCGGCATCTCCTTGATCCTCCGCGTGAGGACATACATACGGAAAGAGAAGACGAAAGGAGACACTATGGTAGTATTACCGGAAATTGTTGATATGCTCAAAAGCGGCGTACATTTTGGGCATAAAAAATCACGCAGGCATCCCAAAATGGAGCCGTATATTTTTGCAATACGCAATGAAGTCCATGTGATCGATTTGGACAAAACACTTGATTGCCTTAACAAAGCCCTTGAGTTTGTGAAGGATATTGCAAAACGTGGCGGTGTGGTATTATTTGTAGGTACCAAGAAACAAGCACAGAATGCAATCGAAGCAGCTGCACAGAGCTGTGGTATGCCGTATATTAACCATCGATGGATTGGCGGCACCCTTACGAACTTTGCCGTTATTTCAAAGCTCATCAAAAAATTTAAGAAAATGAAAGAGAAGATGGAGTCTGGCGAGCTTGCGGCAAAATATACGAAAAAAGAACAGTTGGACTTCTCGCGCGAAATAGATGAACTTCGTGCAAATCTTGGAGGTATTCAAGATTTAACAAAAATGCCTGATGCAATGATTCTTGTTGACTTGATTGCTGAAGGAACAGCTCTTCGTGAGGCTCGAAAACGGCATGTACCCACCATTGCCCTCTGTGACACAAATGTAAATCCGGAGTTAATAGACTACCCGGTTCCTAGCAATGATGATGCGATCAAGGCAATTGAATTAATGATGAATGCTTTCTCTGCTGCAATCCAGGAAGGCTCAAAAGAGCGAGTTGTTGAAAAAGAGAAGGAAATTGGTGCCATTCCTGTAGAAAACAAAGTTCAAAAGACAAAAGCATCCGCTCTAAAAGCAGACGAGCATCATGCGGCAGTGAATTTATAACACATTTTAAACCCTACAATTATATGGCAGACGCAGGACTTATCATGAAGTTACGTACATTAACCGGCGCAGGCATTGTCGATTGCCAGAAAGCTCTTGAAGAGAGCGGAGGTGATTACGACAAGGCAGTTGAATTACTTCGAAAACGAGGTCAGAAAGTCGCCGCTGCAAAACAAGAACGTGAGACAAAAGAGGGTATTGTGCATGCCTATATTCACGGCCAGGGGCGAGTGGGTGTGCTTGTTGAAATATCCTGTGAAACTGATTTTGTTGCTCGCAATGACGAATTCAAGGCATTTGCGCACGATATTGCAATGCACATCGCCGCCGCAAACCCACTCTACGTGAAGCCGGAAGACATTCCCTCTGAAGTAATTGAAAAGGAAAAAGAAATCTATAAAGATCAAATGGCTAGTGAGAAAAAGCCGGATGAGATCAAAGAAAAGATTATTGTTGGTAAATTAAACAAGTATTATCAGGAAACATGCCTACTGAATCAGTTGTTTATCAAGGATGATTCTCTGACTATTCAGCAATTGCTCGCAGCCACGATTGCCAAAACAGGGGAGAATATCCAAATACGAAGGTTTTGCAGGTTTAGCTTGTAATTCATTCAAGGTGAGATATACTAAAGCTGGAAGCGATTATACGTTTCCAGCTTTTTTATAATACATTTTTTATGGCAAAACCAATTCGAATTGCAATCAATGGATTCGGTCGCATAGGCAGGAACGCCTTTAAAGCAGGGTTTGGAAATCCTAAGTTAGAATTTGTTGCTGTGAATGACCTTACGGATTCTGAAACGCTTGCACATTTGCTTCAGCACGATACAGTTTTTGGAAACTATGAAAGAACAGTCAAGGCAAAGGGTGCGGATATCACCGTAGGTGGAATGCTTATAAAAGTACTAGCGGAAAAAGAACCATCAAAACTTCCATGGAAAGATCTTAAGATTGATGTTGTGCTTGAATGTACCGGAAGATTTGCCAGTCCTGAGGGCGCACAGCAACATATAGCAGCAGGTGCGCGGAAAGTGATTGTATCTGCTCCGGTAAAAGGGGGTATAGTCCCAACGTATGTGCTTGGCACAAATGCATCTGCGTATTCAAATGAACCGATTATCAACAACGCTTCATGTACCACAAATTGCATTTCGCCCGTAGCGTCAGTGATCCATTCACAATTCGGCATTAAGAAAGCCCTTATGTCTACAGTGCATGCCATAACTGCGGAGCAAAATCTTGTTGATGGTCCACCGCCTGGCCTGAAGAAAGGGGACTTACGGCGAGCACGAGGGGCATATCAAAATATTATTCCTACAACAACAGGTGCCGCAATTGCAACAACGGAAACTATTCCTGAGCTTAAAGGTCTTTTTGATGGCATTGCCATTCGCGTGCCAGTACCGGTTGTATCGCTGACTGATTTTGTTTTTCTCCTAAAAAAGAAAACAACAGTTGAGGAGATAAATACTGCATTTGTCGCAGCATCAAAGAATAAATTCTACAAAGGTATACTTGGTGTTACTAATGAGCCTGTAGTATCATCTGATTTTATCAAGAGCAGCTACTCGGCAGTTGTGGATCTTTCTATGACCAAGGTGGTAGACGGAGATTTTGTAAAAGTGATCGCATGGTACGACAATGAGTGGGGCTATTCTTGCCGTTTGGTTGAGATGGCACTTCATATTGGAAAATGAGGCACTGTATGAACATATTCAACTTGTTTAAGACAAGAGCGACAGAACCGTTTAGCAAAGAAAATGCACAACTCTTTCTCACCAAAGCTGGAATTCCGGAAGGTGTAATACATTTTATTCATCAAACATCTGGATATAATCCAAAAATATCAGAAAACGGCGTGAATATAACAATAGCAGGCGATCTCAATAATGAGGAATTGAAAAAACTTGCAATCCTTGCAGTATATTTTCCTTCATTTGAAAAATGGCAACTTGTTTCAACGGAATCTCCGCAAGGAATACCAACCGGATCAAAAAGAGTGCCATGCATAATAAGCTATTGCTTAAAGGAGGTATTCCTTTAGCTTGTGGTTATATAGATTATTCTATGATTCTTAAGACACTTGATGATATTGATCTCAAAGGTAAGCGCGTACTGTTTCGCGTTGCCTATGATGTTCCCCTGCGCCGGAAAGGCATCGGTTGGATCGTTGCGGATGACAGCAGGATTCGTGCTACTATACCAACACTCCGACATCTTATCAAAAAGAAGTGTCGGATAGTTATTGTTACATACTTGAACCGGCCCGGAGGAAAGGTGGTAGAAAAAGATAAGCTCAACCCTGTCGCAAAATCACTTTCCACAATCATTAATCGCCCCGTCAAAAAACTCGATACTTGTACCGGTCCTGATGTGCAAAAGGCATTGGATGCCATGAAGCCCAGTGATATCGTTATGCTGGAAAATGTTCGTTTTTCTCAAGGAGAAGAGACAAACGATGCTGCATTTGCTGCAACGCTCGCTTCGTATGCCGATTGTGTTGTTTTTGATGCATTTGCTCAAAGCCATCGGGAATGCCCCTCTATCACCGGAATTCTTTCACTGCTGCCGAGTGTGTGTGGTTTGAGCATGCTGCAGGAATACAAAACGCTCACCAGTTTACTTGCGAAGCCAAAGTATCCTTTTGTTGTTGTGATGGGGGGAGCAAAGATTTCAGACAAAGTAGAAGCGCTTGAACACTTGCTTGGCATAGCTGATATTATTTTGATTGGCGGAGCGATGGCGCATAATTTTTTGAAAGCAGAAGGAGTAAAGATTTCAGCATCACTTATTGAAGATCCACCGATCGACAGTAAAAAGCGCCAGCAACATATGTACTCTGTCGCTGAGCATATTTTGGCAAAAGCAAAGGGTATTTTTGTTAATCTTGGCCATAATCAGTCAATCCCAAAACTTGTGCTTCCGATTGACCTGGTCGCAGCTTCAAAAGCTCAAGATCTCGCTCAAACAGAAATTGTCGACCTTACCGGAGATCATCCTCTGCCATGGAATTGGATGTATTTGGATATTGGCCCCAATACTGCCAACTATTATTCGTCAATTATCAAAAAAGCCAAGACAATCTTCTGGAATGGGCCCATGGGATATTCAGAGCTCCAACAATTTTCTACCGGAACGAAAGCAATTGCAGAAAGTATAGCTGCAAATAAGGGTACAACGATTATCGGAGGGGGAGATACGGAGATAGTCATAAAATCACTTGGGTTGCACAAAAAATATTCCTTTGTTTCCACTGGCGGTGGAGCTTCTCTTTATGTGTTGGCGGGAAAGGAGTTGCCTGTTTTACCTTATCTTAAAAAATCATAATTCTTAATAATTAACCATATGGCAAAAATTACCTATGTGCGAGGATATGAAATTCTTGATTCTCGCGGAAATCCAACGGTTCGAGCAGTTGTAGAATTACAAGATGGAAGTGTTGGTACTGCATCAGTGCCATCAGGCGCATCCACTGGCAGCCATGAAGCACTTGAACTCCGTGATGGTGATAAAAAGCGCTATAACGGCAAGGGAGTCCTGAAGGCTGTTGCAAATATAAACAATGAACTAGCACGCGCAATTAAGGGAATGGATGCTTCAGAGCAACGATTGATTGACGATAAAATGTGCAAACTCGATGGAACCGAGAATAAATCCCGCCTTGGAGCAAATGCACTGCTTGGAGTGTCGCTTGCTGTTGCGCATGCCGCATCACAATCAATAAGTCAACCGCTCTATCGCTCGATACGCTCCACATTCAAACTCAAGCTTAATGGCTATACCATGCCGCAGCCGACCATGAATATCTTAAATGGCGGCAAACATGCCGATAGTGGTTTGAATATCCAGGAGTTTATGGTCATACCGATGGCAAAAACACTCACGGAACAAGTAAGAAAGGGCGCTGAAATATTTCATGCACTTCACGACCTGCTAAAAAAGAAGGGGCTTTTAACTCTTGTTGGCGATGAGGGTGGTTTTGCACCAACACTCAGTGCAAATGAAAAAGCACTCTCGTATATCGTTAAGGCGATTGAACTAGCGGGGTATATACCAGGCAAGGACGCTTATCTGGGAATGGACTTGGCTGCATCTGAATTTTACGATCAAAAAAGCAATCTTTACTACCTTACTCCAAGTAAGGGTTTGCGATCTGATCAAATGATAGAGTTGCTGGAAATGTGGCGCAAAAAATATCCCATCATTCTTGCTGAAGATCCTCTTAGTGAAGATGATTGGGATGGATGGCAGACATTGACGCGCAAGCTCGGAAAAAAACTTATTGTTGTTGGTGATGACTTATTTGTAACAAACCTAAAACGGCTTGCTATGGGCGTTGACAAAAAGGTTGCAAATGCTATCTTGATTAAACTCAATCAGATAGGAACGCTTACTGAAACTATCGATTGCATCATGACTGCAAAAGATCATGGTTATAAGGTAATTATTTCTCATCGATCGGGTGAAACAGGTGATACGACCATTGCTGATCTGGCAGTTGCAGTAAATGCTGAGTTCATAAAGACTGGCAGCCTTTCTCGATCTGACCGTGTAGAGAAATATAACAGACTCATGGAGATAGAGTATGAATTAACTGCTCATCAGTAAGTACCTGTCTCCCTAATGATAAAGGTAGTGATAGATTATATGTATGGCTCAACAGCATAAGCCGACAGTTTTAATTGTTCTTGATGGTTGGGGAGTTGCGGTGCCGTCCCAGGCAAATGCGATTGCCCAAGCAAAAACTCCCGCATACGAGAGCGCTATTCAGAATTACCCAACGTTAACACTACAGGCCTCCGGCGAGGCAACAGGGCTGCCATGGAGTGAGGTTGGAAATTCCGAAGTGGGACATATGAGTATTGGCGCGGGACGGATTATTTTTCAAGAGCTTTCCCGCATTAATAACGCAATTTCTCAGGGTTCGTTTTTTAGTAATTCAGTATTCCTTCAAGCGCTAGAACATTGCAAAAAATCCGGAGGTACACTTCATCTGCTTGGACTTGTAAGTTCCGGTGGCGTTCATAGTCATATTGAACATTTGTTTGCACTTCTTGAATTGTGTAAACAACAGAATGTTCAAAAAATTGCACTACATATCATTCTTGACGGCAGAGATACACCCTACGCTCAAGGCATTCAATTTGTAAATGCGGTAGCCGAAAAGTGTGATGCTGTTGGTGCGCAGATTGCATCGCTATCTGGCAGATTTTATGCGTTGGATAGGGATCATCACTGGGATCGAGAAGAAAAGGCATATCGAGCGATTGCAGAAGGTATTTCGGATCATCAGTATGAGAGTGCAGTGGATGCGGTAGAAAAATCCTACGCTGCATCTGTGTACGATGAGGAGTTTGTTCCGGCAGTTATTACCAAAGATGGAAAGCCGCTAGCTCCTATCGTTGCCGGCGATGCGGTTATCTTCACCAATATTCGGGCTGATCGTGCACGTCAGATGACCCACGCTTTTATGGATGATACATTTGATAAATTCGAACGAAAAAGAATTGATAATCTTTTTTTTGTGACCATGACGGAGTATGAAAAAGATCTCCCGGTTTCTGTAGCCTTTGGTCCTCAAGTAGTAAAAAATTGTATTGCAGAATGGATAAGTACGCATGGACTAAAACAAATCCATATAGCAGAAACAGAAAAATATGCCCACATCACCTACTTTCTGAATGATGGTCGCGAAGAACCGTTTCTCAATGAAAAACGTATCATGCTACCCTCGCCTCCGGTTGATTCCTATGATAAAAAACCCGAGATGAGCGCGCGCGAGATAGCAAAAGAAGCAGTAAAGGCAATTGAGAGTAATGAATATGATTTTATTGCCTTAAATTTTGCTAATTCTGATATGGTAGGGCATACAGGGAATTTAAAAGCAACTATCAAAGCAGTGGAGACGATTGATGATTGTCTATCTCAGATTATTCCTGAAGTACTTGCCCGAAATGGAAGTGTACTTATTACGGCTGATCATGGAAATGCAGAAACAATGCTTGATCTTGCAACAGGCAGAATCGATAAAGAGCATACAAATAATCCGGTGCCATGTATTATTATTACAAAGGAACTTGAGGGAAAAACAAGCGGATTCACTGACCGTGCAATCGGCAAGGATTTAAGTGCGTTAGAACCGAGCGGTCTACTATCCGATGTTGCTCCCACAGTACTCAGTCTCATGGGCATGGAAAAACCATCAGAGATGACAGGCAATTCTCTTCTCTCTAATTAATTTTATTTAAGCTTTGCGCAGATCTCTATGCTTCAATCTGAACTGTCAACCAAGACACTGCGAGAAAACCCAAAAGATGAACTTGCAGTAAATGCCCAGCTTTTAGAGCGTGGTGGGTTTGTAAGTAAACTAATGGCAGGGGTATATGCATTTTTGCCTCTTGGCTATCGTGTATTGGCTCATATTGAGCGGATAGTCAGAGAAGAAATGAACCGTATAGGCGGTCAAGAATTATTCTTGCCGGCACTTCATCCCAAAGAATTATGGATGCAGACAGGACGTTGGGATAATTTTGATGCACTGTTCAAAATCCAATCACGGTATGACAGTGAATATGCGCTTGGCGCAACCCATGAAGAGGTGATTGTTCCTGTGATGAAATCATTTATCCAATCATACAAGGATTTGCCCTTTGCAGTGTATCAAATTCAGACAAAGTTTCGTGATGAGCCTCGTGCAAAATCAGGCGTTCTTCGTGGGAGAGAGTTTCGCATGAAGGACATGTACTCTTTTCATACTGATGAGAAAGACCTTGACCGATACTATACAATTGTGAGTGAAGCGTATAGAAGGATATTTCAGCGCATTGGGTTACCTGCCCATTACACTGAAGCATCGGGCGGTACCTTTTCAAAATATTCGCATGAATTTCAAGTGCCGATTGAAACAGGGGAGGATACTATTTACTACTGCAAGAAATGTGATTACGCAGTAAATTCAGAAATATCAGAAAAGGGTGCATGTCCCAAATGTGAGGGCATCGGTGAACAGCTCAAGGCAAGCGAGGTGGGTAATATCTTCAAATTAAATACAAAATATTCACAGCCGTTTGACCTCACATTTACTGATGATAGCGGGCAGCACCCCACCGTACTCATGGGTTGCTACGGGATTGGCACATCACGCGTACTTGGTACTGTTGTTGAATATTCACATGATCAAAAAGGAATCATCTGGCCTGCAAGTATTGCACCTTTTTTGGTCCACATTGTGCCGCTTTTTTCATCTGATGAAGACACGCAGAAGCTTATAATGGACCGCTCTCAAAAACTATTGGGAGCATTGCAAGAATTAGGAATTGAGGTACTTCTCGATGACCGTAGGGGAGTGAGTGCAGGACAAAAATTTGCTGATGCAGACCTTATTGGAATACCTTTGCGCGTTGTGATAAGCGAAAAGACGATTGCTGCCGGTGGGTATGAATTGAAAAAAAGGTCAAGTGCAGACGCGGTCGTGTTGCCAGCTGAACGTATTATGGATTCAGCAAAAGAACAGCATGTCAGATCGCAACTATAGCATAAGATATGACAAGTATCGTTAATAAAATATTTGGCAGATTCTCTGTAGATCTTGGTATCGATCTCGGTACGGCAAATACTCTTGTATATGTGCGAGAAAGAGGAATTGTCATTAATGAACCGTCGGTTGTGGCCGTGAATATGAGGACTGATCAAATACTTGCAGTGGGGCATGAGGCATATAAAATGGTTGGCCGTACGCCCGCGCATATTGTTGCAACAAAACCACTTGTGGATGGGGTGATTTCTGATTTTGAAGTAACAGAAAAAATGCTGAAATATTTTATTAAGAAAGTACATAAAGAAGCATTTGGCTTTTCTCCTCGGCCACGCGTTGTTATAGGCATTCCGCTTGATATTACCGAAGTGGAGCGTAAGGCCGTTGAAGATGCGGCTCTCTCAGCCGGAGCACGCGAAGTGTATCTTATTGAGCAGCCTATGGCAGCAGCAATTGGCGCTCGAATTCCTGTTCAAGAATCAAGCGGACATATAGCTGTTGATATAGGCGGCGGTACTACGGATATTGCAGTAATTTCATTAGGTGGAATCGTTTCTTCACGTTCACTTAAAACCGCAGGTAATGAGCTGAATGATGATATTATCAAATACGCTCGTGATTTTTTTAGCATTCTTCTTGGCGAGCGAACAGCTGAATATGTCAAAATTAAGATTGGTTCAGCCATGCATCTTGACGATACATTAGCTATGAAGGTGAGGGGACGGGACCTTGCAACTGGATTGCCAAAAGAAATAATTATGGATGATACTCAAGTCAGAGATGCTATGTCGCGCTCCGTCCAGCTCGTAATTAATACTATAAAAGCTACTATCGAAAATACGCCACCAGAGCTAGTCTCAGATATATATGAAAATGGATTGCTCCTTACCGGCGGCGGAGCCCTGTTGCGAAACTTAGATCGTTTGATTGCTGAAGCAACGGGCATACCGGTCATTATTGCTGATGATCCGCTTACCTGTGTTGTGCGCGGTACGGCAGTACTTTTGGCAGACCTTGATTTCTTGCGAACTGTTATGGTACCTACGACTACTCAAGGGTGGTCGGCAAAACGAAGATGAGGCAACGCTTATTACAATGGACCGGTATCATTACTAGCATAAGCCTTATTCTTATTGTTTTTAATAGTCTAGGTATTCTAGATGCAATCATAAGGCCGGTACAACCGATTCTCGAAAAACCACTTTCAGGATTATCAGGTGTGTTTCGCTCAATTACTGATTCAATACGAGTATCTACAGTCTTACCGTCTACTATTAAGACCATGGAGCAAACTATAACTCAGTTGCGTATTGAGAATGAACAGTATAGGCATTTTGAAATTGAAAATATTGCATTGCGCAAGCAACTTGATTTTAAAAAAAGAGATACTCACACTATTATCTATGCTCATGTCATTGGTATGAGTTCGGAGACTGGAACAAATCTCATGATTATTGACAAGGGGAGTGATGATGGGATCAAAGAACAGTCTGCGGTGACAACAGGGAATGGAATGTATGTTGGACAAATTGTAAAGACACGAAATCTGTCGAGCTATGTGAGATTGCCAAACAACGATAAGAGTAATATCATTGTTTCAATAATAAAGGATGGCGTTGAGCTTTCTGGCATTGTACATGGAAGTTTTCAAACCGGCATTGTACTTGATCGTGTTGAACAAAAAAAGCAACTTATGCAGGGAGATAGTGTCATGACATCTGCCTTAAATAGCACCATACCTCCAGGGCTTTTTATTGGTACAGTGAATGATATTACAAGTACACCGAATGATCTTTTTCAGCAGACAACAATTATCCCTGCTCAACCCCTTGATACAGTGCGCACTGTAGGTGTTATTGCACCACGTTAACTATATGAATATCCGCAATTTTTGCATTATTGCTCACATCGATCATGGCAAATCAACATTGGCAGACCGTCTTATAGAACACACTGCAACAGTATCGAAGCGTGAAATGAAAGATCAACTTCTTGATCAAATGGATCTTGAACGAGAGCGAGGGATTACCATTAAGCTTCAGCCAGTGCGCATGGAATATAACAACACTATACTCAATCTCATTGATACTCCGGGTCATGTAGACTTTAGCTATGAAGTTTCACGTTCACTTACAGCTGTGGAGGGAGCAATCCTTCTTGTTGACGCAACCCAGGGCGTACAAGCACAGACGATTGCAAATGTATATTTGGCACTTGAACAAAATCTTACCATCATCCCTGTGTTGAATAAAATTGATTTAGCAAGCGCTAGAATTGAAGATGCAGCTGCAGAAGTACAGAGTCTCATCGGATGCTCACGGGATGACATCCTTAGCGTTTCTGCAAAGACCGGTGAAGGAGTGCCTGAGCTAATCAATGCGATCATTAATAGGATTCCTCCTCCTACTCAAAGCGACACATCTCCTACTCGTGCACTTATCTTTGATTCCGTTTATGATGAGTTTCGGGGGGTCGTGGCGTATGTTCGTGTTGTTGATGGAGTGATTCCTCGTGAACAAAATATACGGTTTATGGCTAGTGGTAGTAGTGGAAAGGTCCTTGAATGCGGGTATTTTAGGCCACAGTATGTTTCTTCGGATTCACTTCTTGTCGGTGAAATTGGGTATATTGTAACGGGATTGAAAGATGTGCGGCAATGCCGAGTGGGCGATACTATTGTTCAGAGTAATAATACTGCATCACTCCCTCTGCCTGGTTATAAGGAAGTAAAGCCAATGGTGTTTGCCGGTATCTTTTGTAAAATTGGTGATGAATTTAAACGTTTACGCGATGCGGTTGAGAAACTAAGGCTCAACGATGCTGCATTTACCTTTGAGCCGGAACATTCACCTGCGCTTGGTTTTGGATTTCGATGTGGATTTCTTGGCATGCTGCATTTGGAGATAGTCCAAGAGAGATTGCGAAGAGAATACCAGCTTGATATCATCATCACCGTTCCATCGGTTGCGTATCGGGTTTTTTCAAAAAACAATCAAGAAATCATCATACACAGTCCTCTTGAACTTGAAGATGAGAGTGCTATTGAACGAATTGAAGAACCCTGGACGCTTGTGGATATTTTATCGCAAGAGTCTACTATAGGGCCACTGATATCTCTCGTTATGGAAAAGCAAGGGGTGTATAAAAATACTGAATACCTGCTAACTGAAATGAAATCAGGAGATAGGAGGGTCATTCTGCATTTTGAACTGCCACTTTCAGCAATACTTGTGGATTTTTATGACAGTATCAAAAGTATTTCATCAGGCTACGCATCTATGAATTATGAACTCTGCGGATATCGCGAAGCAGATGTTGTAAAGCTTGATATTCGTGTGAGCGATGAAATTGTAGAGGAATTAACTTCGTTAGTCTATAGAAATCAGGCATATCATGTTGGAAGGAAAATTGTTGAGTCTCTTAAAAAAGTCATTGAACGCCAGCAATTTGAAGTAAAAATTCAAGCTGCAATCGGCAGCAAAGTAATTGCGTCCGAAAGAATAGCGCCCTATAGAAAGGATGTGACTGCAAAACTTTATGGGGGAGATGTAACGCGAAAGCAAAAATTGCTAGAAAAACAAAAAAAGGGAAAAAAGAGAATGAAGCAGGGTGGTCATGTTGAGTTACCGCCGGAAGCATATCTGAGTGTATTGCGTAAATAACCCACCTTTTGATATACTTATCTATATATATGCTATCAAAAAAGAAACAACGAGTTCTATGGATTATTTTTTCAACAATTATTGTTTTAAGTATGGTCCTTTCACTCGTACTGCAATTTAACATGTCATACTATTAATATATGAAGAAATCAATAGCGCCTAGTGCTTCGGGTATGCATTATGAACAAAAACTTATGATTGCGGCTGTGTTTATAATGCTTGTAACATCATTACTGTTTGTTTCACGAGAAATGCGGGCACAGCAACAGGCGGCAACGGTAAGCGCACGTGTTGAGGCAACCCCCTATAATACTCGGGTTAGGAAGCCATCACTCCTTGATTCTCTTACCGCCTATCAAAAAATTACCATAGGTTCTGTGGGTCTTCTTGCCTTAACCGGAGGAACTGCCATGTATCTTCTATTTGGATCAAGGAAAAAGAAGTACCCGGTATAGGTATGGGTTATACATGGATTTTCCCTTCAGCCATACCTAGTACAGAACTCATTGAAGCATATCATCCGACTATTGCATCGATTCTGGCTCAACGCGGTATACACACAAAAGAAGATGCAGAGATTTTTTTGAATCCTGATTATTATCGTGATTGTAACGATCCGTTTTTATTTGAAGATATGACGATAGCAGTGGATCGTATAGCATCTGCCCTTGCACGGGGTGAGCAGATGACGATTTATTGCGATTATGATGTAGATGGACTGTCTTCGGGTGCACTGCTCTATCTGACGATTAGACAGTTAGGCGGTAATGTCGGTGCATATATGAATCATCGTGAGCACGATGGCTATGGACTTCAGAAAAGTGCCATACAAAAATGCATCAACGATGGCACGACACTTTTTATCACAACTGATTGCGGAATCTCAAATGCAGCAGAAATTGCTTTTGCTAAACAGTATGGAGCGGATGTTATTATTACAGATCACCATACGGTGCCATCCTCAACAGATGATATGCCAGCAGCGTGCGCTATCATCCATCCATTAGTGCGGGCACAAGCATATCCATGTAAAAATTTAGCAGGTGGAGGTACGGCATATAAATTAGCCCAAGCGCTTATTCGTTCGTCAAACAGTGATATTGAGCTTCGAAGATCAATGGCAAAAAGCGAAAAGGGGACTTCCGTTGATTGGTCGGCATATGAAAAATGGCTATTAGACTTAGTATGCCTTTCAACAATTGGGGATTGCGTTCCTCTTCAAGGCGAGAATAGAATGTTTGTACGTTATGGTCTTCGCGTACTTCACAAAACGCAGCGCCCCGGCCTACAAGCATTACTTAAGCGAATGAGAGACCGCAATATGAAGCTTACCAGTAGGGCTGTTAGTTTCTTTCTTGCACCAAGGATTAACGCAGCAAGTAGAATGGAACACGCTCAATTGGCATTTGATTTACTTACTACGTCTTCAGTTGAACGCGCCGAGCAACTTGCTGAAATTTTAGAAAAGAAAAATACCGAACGTCAAAAGAAAACTGAGCAACTTGTTTCTGATGTTCGAGAACAGCTTGATATATACCACGCAGAAGAAAAAAAGATTCTTGTGGGAAATGGTGACGAATGGCCACTCGGCATTCTTGGACTTGTTGCCGGTAGATTGTGTGATTACTATAGAAAACCAGTTGTATTAATGACAAGCGGTAACGGAAGTGTTTCGGGTGCTGCTCGAAGTATTGGCGGTTTTCATATTGCTCATGCCTTTTCAGAGATAAGCCATTATTTTGACAGATATGGAGGTCATCAGGCAGCTGGTGGATTTGCGTTAAAAAAGGAATCTTCCGTAGAGGATGTGCGCCAATCGCTTGAGTCTATCGGTAATAAGCGGATACAGGGTGAGCATGATTCTTCTATCCCGCTTCACTTAGATGCTGAGGCGAGGCTTTCGGATATTTCATGGGATATGCTTAGTCAACTCAAAAAATTTGAACCCTACGGACAGGAGAATAGTAAACCAAAAATTGTATTAAAAGGTGTGAAAATTGAAAACAAACAGTGTGTTGGTAAGACGGGAAAACATGTGCGTTTCACCATTCAACAAGATTCCATTCGCAAGCAATGTATTGGTTTTTCCTTAAGCGATACCGTGAAGGATCTTGATGTCGGTGACTACGTTGATATTGCCTGTGAATTGGATGAAAATGAGTGGAATGGCTCAAAGAGCATACAAATTTCTATTATAGGTATGAGACGATCAGTGCTTACAGCCTCTGTATGAAAAAATTAATTATACATACAGACGGTGGTGCGCGTGGCAATCCCGGGCCTGCTGCAATTGGGTGCGTCCTTTTTGACCCCGATATAAAAGAGGAATATTATATCAGCAACTACATAGGCTCGACAACAAATAATCAGGCTGAATACAGAGCATTGCTAGCAGCACTGGAAAAAGCACAGGTGCTTATGGCAACGCATGTAGAGTGTTATCTTGATAGCGAACTTGTTGTAAAACAGATGAGGGGGGAGTATCGCGTACGCGATAAAAATCTCTCCCCGCTCTATTTAAAAATTTGGAACCTTACACTCAAATTTACGTCTATTACATTTAATCACATTCCCCGTGCAATGAACAAAAAGGCTGATTCTCTTGTAAATAAGGCACTTGATGAATATGGCACTCACAGCTAAGTATCTTGACATTTACCTTCAATAAAGGTATAGTTTTTAGTACTCAATCTCGATCATTGATAACACGCAGCAATCCGGATGGTCGCTCCGATTTATCGGAGAGGAAAGTCCGAACATCTCTTGTTTGGCATTGCCAGGCAAGAACAACGGTAGTCGGTAACGCCGACCTGAGTTATTCTCCGAAGTATACGTGGCGGAAAGTGGGGAGAGCCATGTTCTGCCTATTTAAAGACTCCTGGGGAAGAACCTTACGGGATAGTGTCTATATCCGGTGTGTTCCACGGGATATCAGATTTCGGTCAATGTATTTTGACCGGAGCAACAGAAAAGCTTCGCTTTAGGCGAGGGCTTGAGCAGAAATGCCCAAGTAATCTACCGCCCCGAGATCTATTGGGGTAAGGGTGAAAAGGTGTGGATATCGGTTTAACGATTGACGCGCAATGTAGCATCGTCTCTCCCGAAAAAGACGTTCTTTAGAGTAACACTGCATTGCGAGGTAAGAGCGCACCAGTTTTCGCAGTGATGCGGAAAGCTTGGCAAACACCTACCAGATGCAAGGGTAAAGACACCTGCATGACTATATCAGCAATGATATGGCTAGAGAGATGACCATCACTCCGATGTCAAAATCGGAGGACAGAATTCGGCTTATAGGATTGTTGCGTGCTATCATTGTATCGACAGAGCAGAATCGCCACATAATTATGTATGAAGAAAGCTGAACTTGTTTTTTCTGCAATTACTGTACCTCTTGATGCAAGTATGATTGTTGCGGCAGGTTGTGCTGCATATTTTTTACGTTTTCAAACACTCACTGATCTTTGGCCTGTTCTCTTTCAAATACCCTTTTCGCAATACCTCTTTTTTATTGGAATTTTTGCATTGTATAGCACTGCTGTATTTGCTTGTGCAGGTCTCTATGCTATTCGGCGCTGGAAAATACATAATGAATTTCAGAGAATTTTTGTAGCGTCGTCTGCATCGGTCATGCTTCTTATTGTAACTATTTTTTTCAGACAGGAATTTTTTAGCTCTCGATTTATTGTTCTCGCAGTATGGCTTTTAATGATAGTGCTTGTACTAAGTGGTAGGGGAGTGCTACGAGTTATGCGCATAGCATGTTTTTATAGAGGAATTGGCCTCCATTCGGTTGCACTAGTGGGACAGCAAGAGCGCATTGCGCAATTGCAATCATTTATTGAAACTCATCTCTCTCTTGGTTATCGCATCGTTGCCACATCGGAAAGGTTGACTGATGATTTCAAAGAGCTATGCATGCGTCTGAAATCACAAGGCAAACTCGATGAATTAATTGTTGTCAGTAGTCAAGCACATCAGCAGCTTGAGTTGTTGGCGGAACTAGCAACCTATCTTCACATTGATTTTGAATATTCTTCGGATATGATCAGTGTCGGTAGACTCCAATCCACAATGATTGCAGGACTGCCATTTGTGGAAGTACGCAGAACGCGACTTCAAGGATGGTGGAGAATCGTTAAGCGCATGCTTGATGTAATTGGATCATGTATCTGTATTCTTCTCTTCTTGCCATTAATGGTGCTTATTTCCGCATGGATTAGATATTCAAGTAAGGGGCCGATTATATATAAGGATGTGCGGGTAGGACAGCGTGGACTGTTTCATACGTATAAATTCAGAACAATGTATATCCAGTTCTGTACAGGCCCGGGATATGATAATACAGGCTCAGCAGAAAAGCTTGAAGAAAAGCTTATTTCAGAAAAAAATGAACGGCAGGGTCCTGTACCAAAAGTACTCAATGATCCTCGACGGACGCCCGTAGGACGCATTCTCGAGAGGACAAGCCTTGATGAACTACCGCAGTTTTTTAATGTATTTCTTGGAAACATGAGTTTAGTAGGTCCTCGCCCTCATCGTCCAAAGGAGGTTGCCGGCTATGATATTAGTCACCATAGATTATTTAGCGTAAAGCCAGGTATTACCGGCCTTGCTCAGATCAGTGGCAGAAGCGACTTAGATTTTAGTGAGGAGGTTAAACTTGATACTTTCTACATCGAAAATTGGTCACTATACCTCGACTGTGCCATTCTCTTTAAAACGCCATGGGCAGTACTTTCTCGTAAATCACGCGTATGAATGTTGCTCTTATTCACGATCATCTGATGCAGGAGGGGGGCGCTGAGCGCGTACTCAAGGCTATTAGCGAGGTCTATCCGGATGCGCCAATTTTTACGTTGCTGTATGATGCTAAAAAATTGAATAGAACGTTTGCACATGATCGCGTGCGTCCTTCATTTTTACAGCATATTCCATTTGCAAAGCATTCATATCAGTGGTTACTACCACTCATGCCCCTCGCTACTGAAATGTATAATCTTTCTGATTACGACGTAATCATATCGAGCAGCTCGGCATTTTCAAAAGGTGTTCTTACCAAGCCCGGATCTGTTCATATTTGCTACTGCCATACTCCTACACGCTACCTGTGGACAGATACGCTTAGCTATGTACAAGATATGAAGCATCCGCGATTTGTAAAAGCTTTAGTTCCTCCGATGCTGTCCCGAATGAGGATATGGGATCGTTTAGCTGCAGATCGTGTGGATTATTTTATTGCAAATTCCCTTAATGTTAGCGAGCGTATTAAAAAATACTATAATCGATCAAGCGCCATCATCTATCCACCTATAGATGTCTCTTCCTACAACATTGGAAGAGGGGATGGCGGCTATTATCTTGCCGGTGGTCGTCTCGTTTCCTATAAGCGGTATGATATCATAATTGATGCATTTAATAGACTTGGCATACCCCTGCATATATTTGGTAGTGGACCATCACTGGATCAACTTCGTTCAAATGCAAAGAAGAATATTACTTTTTTAGGAGCACTTTCAGATTCACAATTACAGCAACAGTATATGGAGTGTACTGCCTTTATTCACCCGCAAGAGGAAGATTTTGGCATAACGCCAGTGGAAGCAATGGCTGCTGGTAGACCGGTTATTGCATATGCTGCTGGAGGCGCGCTAGAAACAGTACTACCGGGTGTTACCGGGCATTTTTTTACCGATCAGGATTACGCGGCACTTATTGATGTTATTTTACATTTTAAGCCAGAATACTATCGGTCAGATGAAATTCATAAGCATGCAATGCAGTTTGATACATCGGTGTTTAAGCAATCATTACGAACCTACGTAGACAGTAAGTATCGCAAACTCTAGAAAACACGAGTACCTATACCCTATGGGTCGTTAAAGGTATATTGTGCGACACATTATCGAATGAGTTATACTGAGAAATACCTCATCCCCTTTTAAATAAAAAAGGCCGAACGCATGTCGACCTGTAGTGAAAATTGTATTTAATGTTTTACGCCATTTGGTTTGTTGACGTACACCTGCTTACCTTTAAGGTTACTATGTTCACCGTTTGGAGTGTAAAAATGAGTCCATCCATCAGGTTCTTGCGGGCGCTTCTTCTGAGTACCTTCGCGATAGTACATGAGACTCTGAGGCTTCAGAAGCGCATAAGCATTGATATTCCTCGCTCTAAGCGATTCAAGCGCAATAATAGTGGATTTGGTCAGCTTCTTCACTATGCGTAAGAATTGAACAGGCTCCTCAATACCCAGTAGCTTCTGAGGCTGAGGGAAAAAGAATTGACCATTCGCTGTAAATGTTTTTCCTGTAGTAGGTTCAACACATCTCCTAAAGAATGGATTAAGATGAAATGTTTTGCCCTCACGTCTAAATACCTCTGCAAGTAACTCCACCATTGCATGATCCACATTTTCATCTCGTGCAGGTGCTATGAAATCTTCAAAATCTTCCGAGTACCATTGATGTCCCTCTGCTTCCAACATATTCAGATGATCCCTCATAAAAATATGCCCGCGCTTGCCGGTAAGATTTCGGACTGCCTGCATCTGTCTAATATCTTTATGGGTGAGGTATTCTCCCCCATGCGTTTCAAGAATCGTAATCTCATGGCTGCAGCCCACAACCTTTATTGGTTTACGAGTAACAAAATCAGGAACATACGTGAAGGTACCGTCATCATCCCTGCAATTCTCAAAAGGAACTTGAGTGTCATACTGCGCATCCATTGCGTCAAGTATCATGGCGAGCCTCACCTCTGCTTGAGAGAACATGAGCATGCCATTATAGTCGATTCTATGGGATGTGTGTGAGTATGCTGTTGATTCCGTTGCAATTCTAATAAGCTCAGCTTTACGCTGTTCAATTGAGTGTCGTTTACCCTTTCTCATTGTAATGTACGTTGCCTCAAGGTTAGCATATACTTAACCTTATGCAATAGCATTCACACTATGTCCCAAAAAACAATTATAACTGTAGTATCTTTACTCCTAGTCTTCTATACTCCCTTTAATGCACTTGCCATGAAAACTGAAGTCCTTCATGTCATTGATGGTGATACGCTTATCATAAAAACCGGAAAAAAAATTGAACACATACGAATTCTTGGTATTGACACTCCTGAACTATATACATCAAAAACAGGTGTCGCACAATGCTATGCTCGTGAATCTCTGGCTGAAGTAAGAAAAATAGTTAAAGGTAATAAACAGCTTGATATTGAAAAGGATTCTTTAGCAAAAAATAGAGATGCCTATGGCAGGCATCTTAGGCATGTTAATCATGGCAGTATGTCGCTAAGTGAGCATCTGGTAAGAAACGGTTTTGCTAAAGTGTACACCCGATCCCCTGCTTCAAATACACAAAAGCTTCTTACTCTGCAGCAAGAAGCTCAACGTACTAAAAAAGGCCTTTGGAAATGGTGTAAATAATCAGGGTAAGTATTTTAATGGATCATCCGGTATGCCATTTACACGAACTTCAAAATGGAGATGAGGTCCTGTGGTAAACGGTCCAGCTCCATTGGTGCCTGGAGTTCCACCTGAGAGTCCAATCACCTGCCCTTTTTTAACATACATATCATCTTTCACCATACTATGGCTAAGATGACCATACACTGTTGCAAAACCCTTATCATGGAGGATCATGACATAACTATAACCCTTTTTACCGCCATCTTTGGCTCGCCCTACATATCCATCCTCTGCAGCCATCACATACGTACCTTGGTAGGCTCGTATATCCACTGCACTATGTTCAAAAATTGAACGAAAGGGATAGGACTTGTCATGAAAATATGCAGAAATGCCTCGAGAGGGATTAACCGGCCAAGAAAAATTAACAACACCACTTCCCATAATCTCAAGTTTTAGTCGCACTGATTCCTGTAAATCAGTAATGGCATTGCTGATTTCTTGTTGTTCAAGTCGAGCCTCGTTGAGTAATTGCTGGAATTTTTCTTTTGAAAGAAGTGACTGTACAATAAGTTGCTGCTTTGCTTCCCTTCGCTCATCGATCTCTCCTTTTTGATTCTGAAGCTCTTCACCAAGTAGCTGCTGTCTGCTATGCGTTTGTTCAAGTTGTGAACGCTGCACACTGAGTTCGTCTCGAAGTGTCGTTATTCTCTGTAGAGAATTTTTTAAATCAGCTTGGGTTTGTTCCAAATAGTAAACATTATCAAAGAATTCTGAGAAACTATTATTGACAATAAGAATTTCGAGATAATCACGTTCACTATCAATGTAGAGTTGGCGTACAAATACTGCAATTTTCTCCTTGAGTTTGGCGATTTCAGATTCCTTCAGAGATATCTCAAGTGAAGCCTGCTGTATTTCGAGATTAAGCTGGAGCTGTTCTTCTTCGCTCGCCTGTATATCAAGTGAAAGCTTTGCTATTTGGTCTTCAAGAAGTGCTGTTTCATTTTCCAATGTTGCAGCTTCTCGCTCACGCTGTTTAATCGATTGCTGATAAATAGTAATCTGATTTTTGATGCTTTGTACCTGTGCCTTTTTGTCCTGTATTCGCTGATTCAAATCCAATACTGTGACGTCAGTATTGAGAGCATGGGAATACCCGCTACTTACAAAAAAAGTGCAACAACTTACAATAATGACAAGGCCTAGTACGGTAAGCGATGTTCGCATGGGATAGTATGGATGAATGTGTTATGATTGTGTCAATTTGGAAAGAGCGCATTCGATTCTTTGGAGAACCCTTGCCTTTCCAATAATTGTAGCTATTTCAAATGGACTAGGACTTGCCTTAAGGCCGGAAAGTGAAACTCGTAGCGGCCAAAGAATATATCCATTTTGCTTGCCGGCAGCCTGGATCCGCTCTTTGAGAGAGCTTTCTATACTTGCGTTTGTCCATTCGTGTTCCGATAGAGACACAAGGCATTCCTTTGCAAACCTTAGACTATCTCGAAGATCCTCCATCGTCATCTGCTTCCATTGTAGCAGAGCTGTATCATAGTTCAATTGGTCTTCAAAATAAAATGCCGCATTTGTTGCTATTTCAGATATTTTTTTTATACGTGTACGTTCAATCTCAACAATCTGCTTAAGAAGTTGTAGGGTTATTTTTAGTCCTGTTTTCGAGGTATATTCCCCAGTATCAGATTCTAAAATATAACCTACAGTAATAAATTGAGGAATTGCCAATTGTGTAATATGTGAAATATCCGCGTGTCTGATGTAGTGCCCGTTAAACCAATCAAGCTTTTGGAGATCAAAAATTGAGCCTGACTTATTTACGTGTGAAAGATCAAATATACTTTCAAGTTCCGCGAGTGTATAGAGCTCCCTATCACCCCCGGGATTCCACCCAAGAAGCGCGATAAAATTAATAAGAGCTTCAGGCAAGTACCCGTCCTGTCGGTACTCATCAACGGCAGTCTTATGCTCTCGCTTGCTCATTTTTTTTCTGTTTGAATCCAGAATAAGGGGTATATGTCCGAACTCAGGTGTAGGAAGCCTAAGGGCTTGAGAAAGCTGTATCTGCTTTGGGGTATTTGAAATGTGCTCCTCTCCCCTGAAAACATGGGTTATCTCCATAAGAGCATCATCGATTACCACTGCAAAATTATAAAGTGGGGCATCAAAATCCTTTGCAATAATGAAATCATCCATAAGCGCAGTATCAAACGTTACGGCGCCGCGGATAAGATCCTTCACTATAATCGTTTGGGGTTCAAGAAGAAATCGCAATGTATACTCTTTTCCGCTCCGTTCATACTCGCTCCTTTTTGCATCAGAGAGCTTTCTGCATTTCCCACTATAACGGGGTGGCATTTTTGCGAGCGCCTGTTCTTGTTTCTCATGCTCAAGATCTTCCTTGGTGCAGTAGCATTTATAGAGACGTCCTTGGTCAGAAAGTTTTCTCAAATAGTCTGCATAAATATGTCCTCGCTCACTTTGGCGATAGGGACCATACTGACCGCCAATATCAGGCCCTTCATCCCAGCTGAGAGCGAGCCACTTAAGGCTCTGTATAATACTCTCTTCATAAAAATGTTTTGATCGCTCTTTGTCAGTATCTTCAATGCGTAATACAAACGAACCCTTTTGTTTCCTGGCAAAGAGATAGTTTGTGAGCGCGGTACGGGCAAGTCCTATATGAGCATGCCCGGTTGGAGAAGGTGCTATGCGTGTACGAATCATATTTTTATTTTTTTATAACAAGCCTAGAACCGATCGGTGTCCAGCTATAGAGCTTTTTTGCATATACTGTTGAAACGCGTATACAGCCGTGTGAAACAGGCTTACCTATGTGATTCTCCCCTTCCTTTACACCATTTGGCCAGACCGGTAAATCATGAATACCAAACCTGCCACCGGCAAACCCCATCCAATAGGGCATCCACAATCCAGCAAGTTTTGACCATGCCTTTGGGGATTTATTGATAATACGAAAAGTACCTGTCGGTGTTGGCCAATCCCATTTGCCGCTTGATATCATCATATCACCAAGCTGTACAGATCCTAGATAATACGACAAACGCTGTTTTGTCAAGTTAACTTCAATATGTTTTTCAAGCTTAACATTGCTTGAACTTGCCGGATCATACCCTTGTGCTACTTCGTCACCATCACTGTATCCATCACTATCAGAGTCTTTTTTAAGGGTATTCGTACCAAATGCTATCTCAAGATAGTCATTCAGGCCATCCGCGTCAGTATCGACATCTACTAATCGTTTGCCTTTTTTCAATGGAGAATATCCACTCCTCACCTCCTGCCCATCTAAAAAACCATCACCATCAGTATCATTCAGTGATGGGTTGCTGCCATATACCAACACCTCCTGCGCTGTGGGTATACCGTCGCTATCATCATCAGATTCGGGTATTTCTGCATGAGCTATAGTCGCACTCAATACGAAAGCAACTATAACAATGCAACATAACAACTTATACAACCGAGGGACTGCCATGAAGCTAGTAGTTCGAGTTGTAATACTGATCGTAGTTGAATTGCTCTCCCTGTGATGACGGTTGATTATCAAAGATTGGTGGAAGAGGCTTACTTGTTGGAAGCGGACTTACACCAAGCTTAAGAAAGAAGGCTGAAATTACTTCTTGATTCTTTTGCATTTCCGTAGCTATTGGCAATGCAATAGTTGCAAATCCATAGCGTACCGAATTCTGTAGTGACTTTTGGGTCTCTGTAGGCAGAACATTCATCAACCAGCTAGTCCCTACAAGTAAAAATCCTGCGATAGCAAATGCAATAAGGAATGCTTTTTCCCCTTTAAACTGGATAAACTCAACATTACGCTCAACAGCAACAAGATCCTCATATCTTAGATAGTCATAAACCATGTAATACGGGAATGCGAACAAAAAAAGTGCTGCAATCAGAAGTACGAATAGCAGCCAGCCGATAACAGGGATAGCTAACGTAAGATAGCAAAGAGTTGCAATGGCCAAAATAACCACAAACATTGCTGTATATCTGCCAATTGTCCTTAAAAAGAGACCTCGCACCAAGTAATGGCTCTTTGCAAGAGCGGCAAATCCCCTCTCCTCGTCTACGAGGACAATATAAATGCAAAAATAATACCAGACTGAAAAAAGTGTTGATAGTATAATGCCAAAAATTCCACCATACAATACAAATAGATATACCAGACCAACCCAGAATAGGGAAAGAAAATGTTCTTGGGCAAATTTCATTGACTGTGCTATGCTTGCCTCCTTGCCAGTAAGGTAGGATTTTACCAAGAAGACGATAGCAGCAATGATAAAAGCGCCATATATTGTGAGTGCTATGCCAATTGCAGTATTAAGAACTGCAACGGCAGATTTCATAATATCCGAACTTGCGCCAACCGTAACAGTTAAAAAGGAGGTAAGACTTGAATTAATAAGAAGGCCTAGGATAAACAAAAAACTCAAATAGGCGAGTTTCGAGAATAAAATCTTATAAATACCCCAACTTCGAGCAAAAAGCGATAGTGAACTAGGGAGATTTACAAGCTTAACTGAACCATTTGGCAGCTGATCCATAGCATGTTGATAATTAATAAGATATGAGACTAGTATAGCATATATAATAAAAAAGAGCACTTTCGTGCTCATAACTGCTATTTTGACTTCTGACGATATTCGTAGTGCATCAAAAGCTCCACAACTCCTGCCACCTAATAATTATTAGCGCCATATATTGAATTTGATGCTGCTATTAGTAGTTTTCTCATACGAAGAAATCTAAGGGTTGTTGTAAAGTCGCTTTTTGAAAAGTCGAATCAATTAGTCAAAATTCTGGAAAGTTTGATATTGGTGCGCCCACCGGGACTCGAACCCAGAACCATCAGCTTAAAAGGCTGTTGCTCTACCATTGAGCTATGGGCGCATACATGACATTGAGTATATAAAAAAGCTCATATTATTGCAACACCTGGCAGGCTAAAACTATCCTCAGGTTGTCCCCTTGCCGAATTCAATCCGCGTCTCTACAATGGTGAGACTTGATATAACAGCATATATGGCGTTTGATCAGATTTTGAGAGTACCTCCGCAAAACATGGAAGCAGAGCAATCATTGCTCGGGGCTCTTCTAATTGATAAAGAAGCACTGACAAAAATTGCTGATATGATCACTCCTGATGATTTCTACAAGGAGGGGCATAGGATTATTTTCCAAGCAGCACTTGACCTGTATGAGCATCATGAACCTATTGATGCATTAAGCCTTACCAATAGGCTTGAGGAGAAATCACAAATTGAAGATATTGGGGGCAGATCCTATCTCATTGGTCTGTCAAATATAGTCCCAACAGCAAGTAACATCACCCATTACGCGAATATCATCCAGAAAAAAGCGACACTGCGCCGATTGCAGTCTGCTGCAATAGAAATCACGGAACTTACAGGACAAACAGAGGATGATGTACAACTTATCCTTGATAAAGCGGAGCAGAAAGTATTTGCCGTATCGCAGAAACTACTCCGCAGACCGTTTACTGCCCTGAAAGACGCACTTCAAGACGCATTTGAGCGCATTGATGAGCTTCATAAGGAGCGAGGAAAATTGCGTGGCGTTCCCACTGGTTTTACAGAGCTTGATTCACTCCTTGCGGGCCTGCAGCCATCTGATCTTATTATTCTTGCGGCACGCCCATCTGTGGGTAAAACAAGCCTTGCGCTTGATATGGCACGAAATATGGCTGTCAAAAATCAAGCTCGTGTCGCAATATTTAGTCTTGAAATGTCAAAAGAACAGCTCGTTGATCGCCTCCTCTGTGCAGAAGCCGGCGTTGATTTGTGGAAAATGCGCACTGGCAAGTTATCCGACAAACCGGAGCAGGATGATTTCGTTCGTATCGGCCATGCGATTGATACCCTTTCAGAAGCACAGATTTTCATCGATGATACGCCAAGTGCGAATGTCATGGAAATACGCACCAAAGCACGCCGCCTGAAAAGCGAACATGGTATTGACGCAATTATTGTTGACTATCTCCAATTGATGGAGGGACTATCCAAACAGGATGGTCGTGTACAGGAAATTGCAGAAATTACCAGGGGCCTCAAAGCGATTGCCCGCGAACTCCACGTTCCCGTTCTTGCACTCTCCCAGCTAGCGCGTGCAGTAGAACTGTCAAAACCTGCAATCCCAAAATTGGCACACCTTCGTGAAAGTGGAAGTATAGAACAAGATGCTGATGTTGTGTTGTTTATTTACAGAAAAGCTGCGGACAGAAATTACCGTATTGAGGATTTAACTGAAGATGAAAAAAACACCGCTGAAATTATTATTGCAAAACACAGAAACGGCCCGCAAGGCACCATCAAACTCTTCTGGGATGAAAAAAGAGTGAGTTATAAAAACCTTGAGCAGAGGCGCGAAGGTGCATCCATATTTAATACGCCATTTTAAGAATTCATATGCCCTACCCAAGCATCATGCAATCTCTTATTGAAGCTTTTTCAAAATTTCCAGGAATTGGAGAAAAATCAGCCCAACGATTTGTCTTCTATTTATTGCGCCAACCACCTCAAGAGCTTATTAAGATTGCAAAATCGATCATGAACCTCCGCGACAGTATTGTGGTCTGCAGCTCATGTTATAATTATACCGACAGAACACCCTGTGCACTCTGTGCAAATCCTTCACGCGACCATACGATACTCTGTATCGTAGCCTATAGCCATGAGGTTAATGCTCTTGAGAGAACGGGTGAATATCGAGGCGTCTACCATGTCCTTGGGGGGAATATTAATATTTTAGATGGCGTAACGCCTGATAAGCTCAAAATTAAAGAGCTTGTAGAGCGCATTCGTGATTCAAAGAAAAAAATCCAGGAAATCATCCTAGCGTTTAATCCTGATCTTGAGGGCGAGAGCACGACTCTGTACTTATCAAAGCTATTAAAACAGTACCCCCTCCGAATCACGCGTCTTGCACGCGGACTTCCTCGAGGAGCAGACATTGAATATGCCGATGAAGTCACGCTTGGCGACGCCGTAAAATCGCGTAGAGAACTATAACAAAACCTCCAATTCGGAGGTTATGCTTTGATTTTGGAAATTTTAACTTTCGTAAATGCCTGACGATGCCCCTTCTTTCTGCGGTAGCGTACTTTTCGTTTAAACTTTACCACTCGAATTTTTTTACCCCTCCCCTGCTCAATAATTTCTGCTTTAATTTCTTTACCCTCAATACTTGGCGTGCCAATCGAAAGCGAACTGCCATCATCTTCAGTTAAAAGCAGTACGTGACCGAATGTGATTTCTGTTCCGACATCACCATCAAGACGCTCCACTTTCACGAGGTCGCCTTCTTTTATTTTATATTGTTTTCCGCCTGTTTTAATGACTGCTATCATAGATGTGTATAAAAGTATCATCATGATATCACAGCATATAAAAGGCGTCAAATGGTATTAAAAAACCTCCAATTAACCATGTGGAGGTTGTAGGGTGATAAAGCCAATAATGGCAATTCCCGCGAATATCAGCACGTTTCCAATTACCCTCTGTGGCGTGATTGCAAGATTGAACGCTTTCTTATCGACCAGGAGGTAGAAGAATTGTGCGATGCGCTTAAGCACAATAACAATACTGGGGTGAGCGGATGGTGAGGAAAGCGCAGAAAATTGCATGCCTGCCATTATGGTAGTGAATACTCCTGAAAAAAAATATCTCCAGTCGAATGTTCCAATAGCGTTCTTGAGAGATACATGATTTCTGTGAAGTATTGCGTAGGTACCGACAACCAGACCTAAAGCAAGAAAGAGTGTAAAAACTTGAGGGCTGGCATACTGCATACAGAACTTTTGAAGTACCGTTGTCAGGCTCCAAAAAATCACCACAAAACCAATTGATTTGATTTCTGGTATTCTGAACGATTGCTGAATATTACTCATCCATTCTTCAGTACCTTCAGTACTCATAACGCATACTCCCAGAATAAAAACAATAATTCCTCCTGTAACATCAAGGCGTAGTGGCATGTGAAGAAATATGAACGAGAGCGGGATCATGACAATCACCGTCATCTCCATGAGCGGCCTACAAAAGGATAGAGGTAATTCCTTGATTGCAAGCTGGAAATGCCACTGCGCAATCAGCTCACAAATAACTCCTACAACAAGGCCAAGAGTGAATAGCGGCACATTTGACACAGCAATTTTTGCATCAGTCGTCAGCCACCATAGCACAGCACATGGCAAGACATATATGAATGTGCGGAACAAAATAGACCACCCATCAGAAGAGCTTGTAATAAGAATTTGCTTACGCAAACCATCAACTGCAATACCGAATATTCCACTGCAAAATGCAAGAAGTATCCAACTCATTGTAGTGTACGTGAGTCTGAGGATACTCTTTTGGGAGTAATTGTCAATTTAGGACTCTTGACATGCAAGACACTTTGCGCTTAACTATACCTGCTGCCTAGGCTGTCTAGGTATGTAAGGAGGCTGCACATTGAGTGCTGCAAAACGAGGTTTCCACCTAACCCTCCCGGGTAACCTCATGGGACATTCCAATGTCTCAGAGGAAGCTCGGGCAGACATCGAGAGGGCGCGAGCCAATATCGATGTCATCGGTTCGTCCGGATTGCTCGTCTCGATGTCGTTCCAGGGGATCGACTTCGAATGGGCACCCTGGTTGCGCGAAGCCATCGCGCAGTATCCCTCGATCGACATGTTAAACGCGACGTGGTCGCACTCGATCCTTGACATGATCTCATCGCAACAAGCACTCTGGGAAGTTCGCCAGCGGGTGTCAGACTCCCGCGTCACGTTCTTCTCGGAGTATGCGTCTCCAAACGCTGACCTCATCCCCGATGTCTTCTTCGTCCTCGCTCCTCACTCATTCAGTTACTCCACGGGGTACGAGCGCGAAGAGCAGGCTGCGGCTCTCCTAGACCCACAGCTTGGCCCCGACCTCATGGGAGTCAAGGCAATCCGCACCAGAGGGAATGGCAAACTCGGGATCGTGATGTACGACTTCGAAAGCATTCTCAACAACAAGGACGCAGGGTTCTTCGCTTACCAGCGAGATCTCGGCAAGCTCGAGGCGCACATGGATCTGCTCAAGCGCAAGCTCGATACGACGGAGGGGATCACATCCTTCCCGATCGATCTCGAGAGCTGCTTCGTGGGCTCGGCAGAACCTCTCGAGGTCTGGCCTCGCTACCTCGATGCTCTTCGCAAGCACGATCTCGATCAGTACTTCCTTCCCATCGAAGAGGTCATCCAGGAAGCAGAGGGGTTGGCGATTGAAGCGCCGGCACCCAAGCGCATTCTCGGAACCAAGTGGACCAAGCACGTTGTCCAACTGAAGTACGCGGCGCAGAACATCAATACCTGGGCATACAACGAATACGAACACCGACTCATGGGCGTTGCTGGCGTGTCGGATTGGTACAGCGGCATCTGCACGAAGATCGACAGCAGCCGTCGCAAGACCATCCTCTCCGCCAAAAGGGTTGACGGCAGCGACTCCTCACTCGAGATCGGCTACAACCAGCCACTGATAGATGTGGCACACGCAGCCCTTGACCTGGTTAACAAACGACACAGCTATCTTCGCGGGGAGTCCAAAGACAGGCCTCTGCCCTTCGACAAGTACCTAGCAGAGAAGCTCGATTCAAGTACCTTCACAGTCCGCCGCATGATCGAGGTAGCGCGCAACTGGCGCAACTTCGATGACGCAGCGTTCGGTAAGTAGCTAGTACAAAGCACGGAGTGGCTTCATCAAGAAAGGATGAATGCATCAACCGTGCTCTTTTTTTTGCCGAATATGCTTAATTCTGAGTACTGTTACCACTAATATCACCATAAATAACAGGAGTGCCAAAAGCATAGTAACTTTTTGCCTGCTTTGAAGCAGTAATGCTGAATACCCGAAAAAAATTGCCAGAAGATATAAAATACCTACCGCTTGACGCTGAGTAAGACCAGAATCAAGAAGTTGAAAATGAATATGTTTTCTATCTCCACGAAATGGAGAGCGCCGTTCGATGATAAGCCTTTGAAAAATAACATGTGCCGCATCAAGCAGCGGAATGCCAAGTATCAGAAGCGCAGTAGCAAATTTTGCTCCGCTAATGATTGCTAAGATGCCAAGTAGGTAACCCGTAAGCGTACTTCCAGCCTCACCAAGAAATATTTTTGCCGGATTAAAATTCCATATTAGAAAACCGGCAAATGCACCGCCAATAATTGACGCAAGTGATGCGGTCGGAATATTAATAAATAGGAATAGGCTAATAAAAAGCAGCACCGAACACCCAATAACCGCCATCCCTGCCACAAGCCCGTCGAGTCCATCAAGAAATTTTGTCGTGTAGATCGTTGAAAGAAGCCAAAAAAACGTAAGAAGATCCGACCATACGGTAAAATAATATGGAACTCCGTTAATAGTGAAGAGATGATACCGAATCTGTGTCAGATCAATCGTCCCTCCTAACGGGTTAGTCAGTGTCACAACTCCTATGCCTGATCCAATTACCACCAATGCTGCCAGTATTGGAAAGAATATTTGATGATAGGGCTTAAGATTATATACATCGTCAAGGAAGCCGCCAACAACAAGAACCAAGCCTCCCAATAGCAACCCAATAATATGCTTAAGTGTTACGTGAGTATCAATGAGATAGTGTGAGCTTGTCGGAATAAAAAGCGCAACAACAACGACAATAGCAAGTGTGGCAAAAACTGCTATGCCTCCAAGGAGAGGTATTGGCCGTGTGTGAATTTTGCGTGCCTCTGTCGGTTTATCAGTTATATCAAAATGGAGGGCACATTTTCGCACGAGAGCAGTTGCTCCCACGGTAACAAAAAAACTCACGGCAAACAAACCGGCATATATCATATTTTAGAAATTCTGCTGCCATCAGAAGTATCTTCAATAGAGTACCCTTGCGATTCGATCGTTGTACGCAGCTCATCTGATCGGATAAAATTGCGTGATGCACGCGCAGAATCCCGCTCTCGGACAAGCGCAGAAACATTTTCAGGTAACTCTATGTGTTTTATAGTATCAAGCCCAAGCCCAAGAACCATATCAAAGTCATAGATAGCATTGAGACATAGTTGAAAGTCAGGCGATGTAAAATTCATTTCATGCTGATGAATATGTTTCAGGAATTCAAAAACAACCGCTAGCCCCTTTGGCGTATTAAAATCATCATTTACTGCTTCCTTAAATTTATATTGAGTATGCTCAATGAGTGATCCAACTTGATGAGTAGAAAGAACACCGCTGTGTTCTGCCGCGCTATTCGCAATATTCTGTATATCGTTTTGTAGGTTGCGGTAACCCTGTTGAGCTGCATCAAGTACGTCATAGCTAAAATTCAACTGTTGCCGATAATGAGTCTGTAAGCAAAGAAAACGATAGGCAAGCGGATCGTAGCCCTTGCCAATGATATCGCGATAGGTGATGAAATTACCTGCGCTTTTTGCCATCTTAGAACCATTCACGAGAAGCCATTCATTATGAAGCCAGTAATTCACAAATGGTATGCCTGTCGCAGATTCACTTTGTGCAATTTCATTCTCATGGTGGGGAAAGAGCAAGTCAACTCCACCTGCATGAATATCAAAGTGACTGCCAAGGTATTTCATACTCATTGCCGAACATTCAATATGCCAGCCAGGCCTACCTTTTCCAAATGCCGCATCCCAAAAAACATCTCCATCTTCCTCGCTCCACGCTTTCCATAGCGCAAAATCACGCACAGACTCTTTTGAGTACTCATCATTTTTCATCCTTCCGGAAGCATCAGCTTGAAGTTCCTGGCGATCAAGTCGAGCTAGATTCCCATAGGACGGGAAAGATTTGATAGAAAAATAAATACTTCCGTCATCGCCTTTATACGCACTGCCATTGTTGAGCAATAATGAAATTAGATCGATCATTTCAGAAATATGCAGTGTTGCTTTTGGATGATAGGTAATGGTTGATATGTTGAGATCAGCAAGGTCTTCAAGAAACTGCTGTGTGTAGTGTGACGTGAATTCAGTAAGACTGAGTCCTGCTGCATTCGCATTTTTAATTGTCTTATCATCAACATCCGTAATATTCATGACATGGTTAACATCAAATCCATTATATTGGAGTATGCGCGCAATAGTATCATCACATAGGTATGCTCGATAATTTCCTATATGGGGAACATTATAGACTGTCGGACCGCATGAATACATGCCAACCTTTTTTGGCTGAATTGGATTGAATTCCTCCTTTTTGCGGCTTAGTGAATTGTAGACAATAATACTCATATATCTTCACACTAACACCGCTATTCGCTTGATGCAACCATACTTGGCACCGGAAGTGAAATAGTACTTTTTGTTTGCATGTCAGCAGCTTCAAGTATGCCACTATCCGTAAGCGTCCTATCTTCGTGGATTTGATCAAGCGACACCTCAAAAGATGCACGGATTGAGCCAACAGAAAGCGGCATCCTATTCAGGGTCCACACAACAGTTCTTTTTTCAGGATCATAAGAAATATCGCCCGCACTTCTTGTTGTATCACCTACCCAAACGGTATTTTTTCCAAGTGAGGTTGTGAGGCGGATTTTTTCTATTTCATGAAGTTTATTCTGGATCTCCCAGGTAACGATAGTGCGCCCTGCATCACCCTGTTTTAGCGAGCTGAGTACTCGCGTATCACTTTGAAGAGGGATACTTAAAACGATCGGTTCCTGAGAAAGTTCTTGCTCTTGATCATTATAGTTAAGGAGCATACTGGCGCTTAGTTTGAGCTCAAGGGATAGCGGCTGGCCATAGAGTTTTTGGTCTTCAAAATACTTTGTTAACACTTCTGCATCCTTCATGCCGAGCGAGAGTTTAATTTCACCTTTTTGACCAGGACGTACAAGATCAAGACTACTCACTTCTTTTTTTGACCATGAAATACGGGAATCCTTCAGAGCGCCATACGAAGGATTATCTGTTTTTGACCAATCAATAAGTTTCTGGTCTCCCTCCAATACTATTTGAACATTATGCAATTCATCAGTACCGCTATTTTCATACAGTACTGATGCGTTTACTGCCTCATGGAGGGGTAGTGGCGCCAGTGTTTCTGAATTATTTATTAGAAGCTTTACTGTTAGCGGATTTTTAGCTATGTGAACAGTTATTGATTTTTCATCAGCAATAATAAATTGGTTATTTTTCTGTATCCCAATCTGAACAACAATCGGATAATCCCCGTTCGCATCTTTTGAAAACATTCCTTTGAGTTTCATTTCACCGCTTCTCTTTGCACTGTCAAACCCTTTTCGCACAAGCCCATCGGACCAACCATTGGCTATGTCCATGGCGGGAACTGCAGTGGCGGCAAATATTTTGGGTATGGTTACCTTTATTGCCACTGATTCTTGCTGACCAGCAACAAGAACATCGCCATACACAATACTATAGGAAACTTCCTTTTCAACCTCACTCAGCTGCGGACCGTCGAGTGATACCGATATGAGCGGCTCTGAGATTCGAACTGTTACGTTTTGCTTCGAAATAAACTCTGCACCGGTGTCTCCTACACGATAATGCAGTGATACGTGAATAATTTTTTCATCAGATGCCTTGCCTGTTGCCACGCCACGTATGGTAAGTGTCTTACTTGAACCGCGTGGAATGTTTTGCAACGTCCAATACGTATGATCTGCATTATTAGAAGCAATTGTTGACGATTCAAAATTGAAACCTGAAGGATGCTCGATAATGAGCGAGAGGTCCGTGAGAGGCGTAGTGCCGCGATTTGCAATAACAATATCATAGGACAACACATCTCCTGATTTCACCGCATCGGAAGCTTTGATAGTAAGAAGAACAGGGTCGGGTTGTTTACTGAAATTACTGAAATAGACAGTGCCAATGGTAGCAGCGCCAAGTCCGAAGAAAAAAAGAATGACAAAAAAACGAATAGTAAGTTTCTGTGTTTTAGAAAGGGAATTTTTTTTCATTTTCTCCATACGCTTATCGTAATCTTTGATAAACGTTTCATTTTCCTCGCGGTATTTTTTGAAAAATTCAGTTGATTTCGGTGAAGTCATATATACTACTGGCTAGTAGTTCTTACGAGTCATGAGAAAACCTATAAACTCGTCCCTTTCAAAACTATCAATCATACAGACAAGTTTCTGACTGCCACTCTCTTTGGTACATGGAGAACCATAGTTCAATTCTACATCATAACCTGCCGGTATCTCAAATGTGGCATCGTATGAAGAAAGTGTAGATCCAGACTGTCGCTGCAGCAAAACCGCATACATTCCTTGTTTGCCAGATGGGAATAATTCTTCGAATCGATAAGGTAGTTGATAGACAATACTGGCATGCGACAATGAAGAAGGCTTGGTAAGCAGCCAACCGCCAAATACTCCCCTCCCCTGTTCATTCCAAACATCAATACTACTATCTACTATGTGAATTTTATCTTTCTCACTATTCATCAAACTATCGTCATTCGTGTAATTTTGAAGAGTTGGATTTTGCTCTGATGGAGGCGGTGCTTGAAAACCCGAGGCAGAAATTAATTTCGAACCCGCAGGAACATATAATCGAAGATAGTCATTATGCTGTACTCCGACAAATGCTTCACCTTTAACACCATTATGCGTTCTAGTAAGTGCAAGCGAAATGGTGATGCTGCCTTTTTCATCAACATGCATATCCCTATGAACTTCCGTACTCAACACAGCATCTGATTTGCCGCCCCCAATATTAGTGGAAACGAGCATGCTGTAGTCCGGAGAAAAGGGCTTCATTTCTCCCGTTAGCTCAAAGTCTCTTGCAAGAGATTGGTATTCTTCATTTGTAAAAAAGAATTGTATCTCTTTTTTCGAGATAGCATCGGTAAGTATTGATACCAGCTGCAAGGTTGCATCCGCATTCAACTGCGAAAGCGATTGCAATACGACAGGAAAAGCATCAGCAATAATTTGTTTAGGCTTATTATCCGCCCTATCATATTCTTGCTCAACCGCTCTTTGCAATTCAATAATTGCATTATCGGTGGTCAGTGTTTTATTATATTCATTCAAAGATATCGAACCTGATAGACTCAAAAGGCGAGGTAAGAATGATGCATTAATTGCAATAATGCCATCCACTGTGGGACCGCCAGCTTTTTCGTAAAACCACATGAGCTTGCGAGCAGATGTTGGAAAATCAGCCCACCAATTAGCATCTTGAAACTCCCATTGGGATGTAATAAGACGTAAAGGCTCCGGCGGATTAAGACGTTCATGGAAACCTGCACGTAAATCATAGGGGCCTCCTGGAGGAATTTCAACTTTTCTTATTTGTCCATGAACCACATCAATAAGCGCATAGCTTCCTATAAATCCACCTGTCGGGCGCAATTCAGCATTATTTTGGAAAAGAACAAGATACCTCCGAAGCGTGGCCGAGCCAATACTATCCGCCAGTGCATTGGTAGCTTCTGATGCTTTTTCTACAGCATTTCGCACGTCATGCACGGCCCGTAATGCAGATACAGCGGTCTGCCTCTCATCGATAGGAAATGACTGCATATCGACATCTTTTAATGCCAGGTCGGCTTCTGTGATGAGCGGTGAAATGTCTGAGAGCACGCTTTGAATATTCTGGATGGCTGGAAACAATCCACCCTGTCCGCCGGAAATTATCTGTTCTACTAGTGGCACTGCCTCAAGCACCCTTATTCCAACTTTACTCAGATTACTTCCTGCAAGGAGTATTGATTGGGCATCGCGTATTTTTTTACCCATGAATGGAAGTGAACGTGCAACACTAAGAAGGTATGGATTGATGGAATTGATTAATTCTTGAGAATATAAAAAAGAATTTTGTGAAATTTGAAATTCGATAGCTGCCCGCGCATAATCCTGTTGTTTTGCATAATGCATTCCCTCGCTCATGTGCAATACTCCCTGCTTTCCCGCATCTTCAATCGAATGTTTAAATGCATATGCCGTATACGAATATTGAAAAGCAGTAAAAACAAAAAATAGCAAAAAGATTGAAAAAGAGAAAATAAAAAAATGCTTCCAGTATTGATACTCCTCCACTCGTTGTCTTGGTTCTGATCGTATGGCTTGACGATTGCGAAGCGTATGAAGTAATTCTGAAAATTCATCAGAAAGAACCCTGCCTAGAATTGCAAAAAAACGAAATATTTGAGATGAAGCTTTTAATCCATGCCTGCTACCTGAAATGAGCGGTTGAGCAATGGTGGCAATAAGATTGTAAAATGTTACAAAAACATTGACAACAAAAAGAATAACAGTAACAAGAGATAGAGATTCAATGCCCTCGGCAGGAACATCAAAGAATGTATCCTTTACTTTTGTATGATGGGTATGATTCATCAATGTGTATCATCAATTACAAATCATGCCTTTTTCCAAAGACAGTACTATAATTCTACCAAAAAAATACCTATGAACCAAATCGCCTTTGGCGGTTCTGGTACTCCTCCAATGCAGCATCCAAATCGTGCTCGCTAAATTCCGGCCATGACTTGGGGGTAAAATATAATTCACTATATACGGATTGCCACGTAAGAAAGCCTGAAAGCCTATATTCGCCTGATGTACGGATAATCAAATCGGGACTTGGTAGGTCTGCCGTATAGGTGAAACGAGAAACAACGTCTTCAGTAATATCTTCGGATGCTATGCCGCTTTTTACTATGCGCTGAATGGAACGCACAATCTCATCGCGTCCACCATAATTTACCGCTATATTAAGGATACCTCGCGCATTGTTCTTTGTAGATTCTATAGAAGCATCCATTGCGTCTCTGAGTGGTTTTGGAAAAGCGCTAAGATCACCAATAAATCGGATTTGCAATCCCTGCTGTGCCAGAGCATCAATATCCTTTGAAAAGGCTAATGTAAAAAGCGAAAGAAGATGGTTTACTTCAGTTTGAGGCCGATTCCAGTTTTCCGTTGAGAATGCAAACAAAGTAAGTACTTCTACTCCCCTGTCAAATACATGCCTAATAATTTTCTTAAGATTCGCATACCCCTCCTGATGGCCAAAAAGTGCTGGCATACCCCTGGAGCGCGCCCACCTTCGATTGCCATCCATGATGATACCGAGATGCTTAACATCAGTCATACTATAAAAAATGTCTTGATTGGTCGGGCTGCCGGGAATCGAACCCGGTCTCCACGAACCCGAATCGTGTGTACTACCGGCATACTCCAGCCCGTTAATCTGTGAACAACTATACAGCACGTTAACGGCTTTGTCTATAGTGGTGACAATAGCACATAAACCAAAATCACCTCATTGACCGAGGTGATTTATGGTATTGAATACATTATCTGTTCTCTATATTTTTGTCTCTTTGTGAGCTACATGCGCCTTACAATGCCTGCAGTATTTCTTCAGTTCAAGCCTATTCTTGAGCTTTTTTTTGTTTTTTTCCGAATGATAATTCATTCTGCGGCACTTGGTGCATTCCAGCCCGATAATCCTATCTTGTGACATATTGGTATTGATTAATCCGAATACAGAGATGATAGTAAAGAATTATAAAAACGTCAAGCTGACCTAGCCGCCTCTCGGATTCGAACCGAGGACCTTTGCTTTACAAAAGCATTGCTCTACCACTGAGCTAAGGCGGCAGTTTTTTTGGATAGTACTTAGCCTTGGGCGGTAGAGGATTTGCACCTCTGAAGGCTGATGCCAGCAGATTTACAGTCTGCCCCGTTTGACTACTTCGGTAACCGCCCGAATAGTACTGAATAGGTACTAGAATACACAATTATTTCGATTAGATCAAGCCTATTGACAAAATAGCAAAAAAGTGCTATATTCGCATCATAATTCAACTCTTAAACGACTCCAACTAGGAGTCTTTTTTTTATTTCACAAAGCCGTTGTGCGGATTCGAACCGCAGACCTACTCCTTACCATGGAGTTGCTCTACCAGCTGAGCTACAACGGCATATTATTGTTAGTACTGTAGTTGCTTAATCCTCTCTTCAAAATCTTGTATTTTCTGATTTTCCGGGTTCGCATCACGGAGCTGCTCCAAATACTTCTCCGCCTTCAATCGCTGTTGGGTAAGAATAGCAATTTCTATCCCTGCGTCAAGATACTTGGGGTTGAGAGGTTGCCAATTCAGAGACCGCCGTATACTCTGCGATGCCTTTTCGTAGTTTTCCAGCTTACAGTAGACATCAGCTAATTCTGCTGAGTTCTGCGCCGCATCAAATATGAGCGTCGATTCAACGTCTCCTTTTTTAAGCTTTGCACTATATACTTTCACAAGATACTCTGCCACATCGCGGGCTTTTTCCCATTCTTTCTGAGCTGTATATACCGAGATAAGCCCATGGTAGGGCGTTAACCCATCCTTATTTTTTGAAATAAGATCGATATATTTCATCTCTGCTTCGGAAAATTTTTCATCTTCAAAAAGCCGTTCTGCTTCACTCATACATTGCTGATAATCTGCACTATCGACCGACTCTACCGAAGGTGCAGAGCTGAATTTTGTCCACTGTTTCTTCTGAAATTCGCGCGCATCACTCAAGCGTTTATACGTATGGGCAAGTGCCTGAGAAAATTGTTTAAAAAAATCCGATAAAGGCTTTATCACAAATGAAAAAAAATGCTCCCAATCCTGTATGCGGCGGCGAAGCCGATCATACAGAATCTTATCTTTCGCTTTTACATTGCGTTCATGTGGTATTGCTTCTACATCGATACGAGATAATGTACTGAGCTTCGGGGCCAGAAGCCATATAAGACCGATGAGCGAACCAACCATTAGGACAACAGAAATGATCACGAGTAGCGTCATATCATTATGGTATTGCTCGCAAAATAGTATGGAGTTGCACAAGTGTCTTTGCATTGAGGCTAGCCGAACCGACAAGAAGGCCTTCAACGCCACCCTCTGTCATAATAGAATAGGCATTAGTGCTATCAACACTGCCACCATACACTATTGACATTTGCTGAGCTGCAAACGCTCCAAAACGCCTCTGTATGTACGTTCGTATCCATCCTGATACTTTTTTGCAATCCTGTACCGTAATAGGATTGCCGGTACCTATTGCCCATACCGGTTCATAGGCAATAAGAAATGGCTTGGGCGTTATAATTCCATTTAAAGCCGTAGCAAGCTGACGCTCCAAAACCTTAACTGTTTTTCCTGATTTTCGTTCCGCACTATTTTCACCAACACAGAGAATCGGGATGAGTTTTGAGTATTCTATAATCATATTCATTTTACACCCAATCGTTGTGTCAGTTTCGCGGAGATGCATTCTCCGCTCAGAATGACCAATAAGCACATACCGTACACCCAGAGCATGGAGAAATGTCGGAGATTCTTCACCTGTATAAGAACCAGAATCTTGCCAGAAACAATTTTGAGCTCCAACATATATATGTCTATGCTTGCTTACAACTCCTGCCACGTCTCGAAGTGAGGAGTACGATGGACACAGAATCGTTAAGAGAGTCTTGGTTTGTTCTACCTTCTGAGCATATGTACGAGAAAGAGCGCAGGATGCTTTGTGATCCAAGTTCATCTTCCAATTTGCGATTAAGTAACGCTTTTTCATAAATTACTGAACTTCAGCTAGTTGCTGTTGAAATTGCTGATTATGAAAATGTTCATATTCGGGTAAGTCATCGAGGGATCGCAATCCAAGATGCCCAAGAAAATCAAATGTCACTGAATAGGTTGTTTTCTGAGTGACTTTTTCTTCCTTCACATCAATGAGTCCTCGAACAAGCAGGTTACGCAATGCAATTGAACAATTAACGCCTCGAATATGCTCAATTTCTTCTCGTGTCAGGGGTCCACGATACGCAATTAGTGAAAGTGTTTCACTTGCTGAACGAGTCAATTCACCGGTGTTTTCGGCTTTTACGTGTGAGGCGATAATTTCGCTATAGAGTGGATTGGTAACAAATTGCGCAGAATCATTGTGGAGCACAAGAAGTATGCCAGTATCGCCGGAATAACGCTGTGCTATCTGAGTAAATGAACTATGGACTTCAGCGAGTGAAATGCCAAGTTCAAGTGCAAGTTTTTTTGCACTCAGAGGCCTAGGAGAAACAAAGAGCAGGCTCTCTAGAACATACTGTTGCTTTGATTGAGTCATAAAAGGTTACTGCCAGTATAGCAATAACCTTTCGGATGTGCAACGAATGGATGCAGTTCTGCCTACATCATTTTTTTTCGGATAAATGCAGGGATATCAATTTCACTGTCATCTTCATCTGCCGCTGTTGGTGTCTCTTCGCTACGCATTTTGCGATCATCTTTTTGCACGTGTTGCGCGGGAGAAACGGTGCGAGGGGTTGGTGGTGTAAACATTAGCTGGCTTGTAGAGGGTGTACTTCGCTCCAAATAGGATTTTTCATACACAGGAGCTTTAGATACCACTTTATCTCTCTCAGAAAAACCGGTTGCAACGACTGTGACAATAATCTCATCCCCGAGGCTCTCGTCAATTGTTGTTCCAAAAATAACTCGGGCATCTGGATCTGCTGAGCTTGTGACAACTTTGGCCGCTTCATTGATTTCTAATATGCCGATATCCGAGCCACCGGTAATAGTAAATAAAATTCCCTTAGCTCCCTCGATGGAAAGATCTAGAAGCGGGCTTGAAATAGCATCTTTAGCAGCCTCTACAGCGCGGTTCTCGCCTACTCCCCTGCCAATTCCCATCAATGCAGAGCCAGTCTCTTTCATAATTGCTTTCACATCGGCAAAATCAACATTAATAAGTCCCGGAACAGTGATCAATTCTGAAATTCCTCGCACTCCCTGCTGCAAAACATCATCAGCAATTTGAAAGGCTTCAAGAGCAGATGTCTTCTTGTCTACAATTTGGAGTATCTTATCATTTGGTATTGTAATAATTGCATCAACTTTTGACGCGAGCTCTTCCCAGCCCTTATCTGCGATGGTCTTGCGCGGAGTCAATTCAAATGAAAAAGGCTTTGTAACAACAGCTACCGTTAATGCACCGATATCCTTCGCAAGCTGTGCAACAACAGGGGCAGCACCCGTGCCGGTGCCACCGCCAAGGCCACATGTTATAAATACCATATCCGAACCTGCAAGAGCATCGCGGATATCATTTTGGCTTTCTTCTGCAGATTTTCTGCCTACTGCAGGATCTCCGCCGGCTCCCTGTCCCTTTGTAACCGTCTGTCCTATCGCAATTTTTATAGGTGCATGGGATCTGCTTAGGATCTGTAAATCAGTATTAATAGACAGAAATTCAACTCCGCGTATCTTTGCCGCAATCATACGGTTAACAGCGGATCCGCCACCGCCGCCTACGCCGACAACTTTAATCTTCACAATAGTCTCAATGTCTGGCTTAACTTCCATAAAATTGTACTTGAACCCTTTGATTACTCAGAGGGGTAACGATGAATAAGGTAATGAATCGATAATTGATTCATCACCCAGAGCTTACCATGCGATACTGATTTATGGCAAGAGTGACTTGAACCATTTTTTTACTCGGTTTGAAATGTCGATTGATTGATCCATTTGAAAAGGAAAATGCGCATGTTTTGATCGTTGTTGCGCCAATGTGAACCCCCAGAGCACCAACCCAACTGCAGTAGTAAAACTTTGGTCGTATATTTTTTCGATTGGATTGTTTACGTTTTTTAATGTTGCAAGTGATGCCGCAATTTTGAGGCGGCGCTTTGCCAGATCCGCAATTCCCGGAAGTTTTGCTCCTCCACCTGTTAATACAACACCTGCAGGCAATACCCCGTCTCTTCCAATCTTTTTTAGTTCTTCTTCAACTTTTTCGAATATTTCTTCAACACGCGCTTCAATAATATGAGAAACGTACTTCATGGGAATTGTCCCCTGCTCCTCAGGATGAATATCAGACAATTGAATATCGGGGCGCTTTTGCTGATCTTTTTGCGCAACACTACCATATTCGATTTTAATTTTCTCTGCAATATCGGGTGAAATGCGAAGGCCGATCGCAATATCTGCAGTAATATGATTTGAACCAACAGGCAAAACAGCAGTATGTAAGATCTCTCCCTCCTCGTACACAACGAGGGATGTTGTTGAACCGCCAATATTCATAAGTACAACGCCGAGTTCCTTCTGCTTATTGGTCAATGTACTTTCAGCTGTAGCAAGTATAGAAAAAACGAGGTCTTCAATTTCTAAACCTGTTTTATAAATACACTTTGTAATATTTCTTACTTCAGACGCAAATGCCTGAATAATCATAGTATCAACTTCAAGCCTCGTACCGGTCATACCGATTGGGTCTTTAATGGTCATTTGGCCATCAATAGTTGATTTACGGGGTATAACATGCAAAATCTCATAGTTAGCGGGAGTTGCAATGGCTCGGGCAGCTTCTATTGCACGTTCTACATCTTGTTTTCCGATTTCACCATTTACCTTTCCAACAGCGACTATCCCACGGCTAATTTGAGATACGATATGAGCGCTACTCATGCCAACCCACGCAGAATCTATAGGCACACCCGTCATTCGTTCTGCTTTTTCCAGACAGGTAATAATCGACTGTGCAGCATCATCAATGTCTGTGATTGAACCGCGAGTAATACCCTCTGTTTCACTTTCTGCTGCTCCAATAAGCTGAATCCTTCGCTCGCCGCCTTCAGAATACATCTGACCAACAACAATACGTATTGTTGTTGATCCAATGTCTAATCCTGTTAATATTGTGTCTTTCATACTACTAGTGTATCAAAAAAGTACTCTGATATGCAATCATTGAACAATCAATGATACAATTTTTGGAACAAACATTAGGATTCCAACCCCCAGTGCCGCACATGATGCTAATAGTACTGCTCCCGAGAGCAAGTCTTTTATAGCTTGTAGCTGTAATGCAATTCGTGGTTTAACCATATCACATAAGCGTTCAACTGCACTATTTAGAGACTCGATACAAATAACGAGAGCTGAGGCAATAAGCACAATCGAGAGTTCAGTCAGTGAAACCTTAAGAATTATTGATAATACAACAGCCATAAGTGCAGCAATGCATTGAATGCGCATATTCCGTTCCTCACGCAATGCTAATACGATACCGCTCAAGGCATATCGTGCGCTTCTAAGCCATTTTTTCATATCTTTTTTGCTGCCAAAAGGAGAGTGCGCGTCACCTGTTCCATTATTCTTCGCTCTGCCAACTTTTTATGGTCAAGACCGGCCAAATGCAAATATCCGTGAATTACAAGTCTTTTAAGTTCATCTTTTAATGATTTGCTTTTAAATGATGCATATTGCCGTCGCGCCTGATTTGGGGCAATAATCAACTCTCCCTCATCCAAGCCATACGAAAATGAAAGCACGTCTGTTACTCTATCTACTCGTCGTGTCTGTTTATTAATTCGCCGTATTGTAGGATCATCAACAAGAGCAATGCTTAATACTATAGGAAGTGTATACCCTGCTTTTCTTGTCAAGTTTGCAAGTCGCTGATACCAACTAGACTTGAGCGCAAGAGGAGGTATTCCTTTTTTTTCAAGAGCTACTGTAAGACTTACCATATTCCTATTTTACAAACGTAAGGTCGGTAAATGTGAAGCTTTGAATCATCATCTGGAACGTAGCAAGAAAATTCACTTCATTTTTTGCATTAAGGTTATAGGTAAGTGCATACATGAGTGGCGCGCTAACCGCTGATTTTTCCGAACGCCGAACAAAGTAAATACTGCGACTATCACTACTTGTTACGCCCATCCACGTGTCACCGGTAATTGTTTGGAGTTGGGCAGGATTAATTCCCTGATCCTTCACAGTGACATACCAATCAAGCGGGGAAAGTGCTTGAGGATTGTCCTCAACTTTTAATGACATAAATTCGCCGGTTGCTGAGGTAAAAATTGCTTCTCGTTCTGTTGTATTAATTGCTTTTGCTGCCCAAGATGATGGGTAGAGTACCCTATATTTAAACGTCTGATTGGTGTAGGTATAGGCCAATGAAGATGAATCTAGTCGAGCTGAGGGTTTTGTAGGGTCAAAAAGCTTTTTTAATTCTTCACCGTCAAAAAAACCATCCCCATCGGTGTCTGGCGTATCAATAGACGTACCATAGAGACGTTCTTCGGCATCGGTGAGACCATCGCCATCGGTGTCTGTGCCCTGTGTAAGTGCGGTAGTTGGCGATATGGACGCTACGGGTTTTTGCTGTTGCTGTGCTTGCTGCTGTCCTTCTGAGGTAATTGGCGAGCCAGATTGTGCTTGGATTGGCTGTTCAGTTGTAGATGGAGTACTCGTAGCCGACTGCTCTGCTGGCTGCTCGCTTGGTAGCTCCTCAGCGGTTTTTGATTCCTCTTGTTTAGATTGTTCCTGAATTGGCTGCGGTGGCTGCACTTTCTGAGGTTGACTCAAGAGATATAGTACAACAATAGAGGAAAGTGCAATAACAACAAACAATACAACAACAATGATCATCAGAAAACTGCCTTTCTGTTTCTTTTTTATAACAGGACGAAAACGCTCCGGCATCACCGTAACTGCAAGCTCGCCAGAAGGAGGCGGCTGAATGCCGGCATCTTTTTTTTCAGATTGATCTTGTTGTTGAAGAGATAAGTCTTCTTCAATAAATTCAAACATACAGGGAATAGGAACGTATTCTTACATTTCAAAATAGTGGGAGTTACTGCATTGGTGCTGTCAAGGCACCTGGACCAAGCGGACTATATCCATTGCTAACTTCTGAACCATCAAGATAACCATCTCCATCCGTATCTGGATTAAGCGGATCAGATTTATACACTGTTAATTCCTTTGAATCATCGAGACCATCAGAATCACTATCGGCAACCACTGGATTTGTTTTATATGTTTTTACTTCTTGCCCGTCTGCTAAGCCATCACTATCGCTATCTGACTTTGCAGGATCTGTACCAAGCTGCAGCTCCTCGTCATCGAGCAATCCATCACCGTCAGTATCGGTGGCGGATTGCGTGAGTGGTACTAGTGCCTCACCCGGAGTAGGCGTGGTTGGTAGGGCAGATGGTACTGCTAGCTGATCCGGAGGTGTGGGAGGTATAGGTTGTTGATTATCCTGAATAAGCCCTGGTGGTGGAGTTTGGGGCTCGGAGACCTCTTGTACTGGAGGTTGAACCGGTGCCTGCTGCACGGCAACTGGCTGCTGCTGAGATGTTTGCTTACTTCGCAATGCAAACTGAACGCCAAATGCGGCAACGACCAATACGGCAAGTATCGCAACGACAATAAGAATAAGTTTTGGATTAAATCCCGAATGTGGTTCTTGAGGATAGGATTGCTGCATGCCGGCAACCTGTCCTGGAATCTGTGGCTGACTGGAAGATGCTTGTAATCCCGGTACCTCGCTAAAAATATCCTGTGGCTCTTGCTTTGAAGATTGTGGTATCGGCGGTGTCGCTTGCGGTTGTGTTTGTTCGTCGAACATATCTAAAAATTATGAATTTGATAAATGATCTTATTGTGGAAAAAGAGATGATATCTTTCTTAAGAGTAGCATGCCACGGTCAAGAAGGGAAAGATTTGGTTCTTGCTCGAAACAAATTGGCTTTGCATCATTAATTGCCAATCCGTAAAATGTTCTGATGAGGCGCGGTTTATCGAAGAGTCCGCAGAGTTGATAGTTCTGCCCACCATTCAGTGATTTGTATGTGAATACATGCTTCTCTTTTTCTATGGCATTATATACCGTCGTTCCCAACTGAAACGGCGTAGATTGAGGTTTGCAATATCCATTTTCATTTTTTGCATTATGCTCACATGAGCCGTTAAAATACGGAAAGCATGAATTTGTTGCTGTTTCACAATGGAGGTCTGATTCTGAACACTTCCCCTTTTCACCGCATTTTTCTTCAGTATACCAACAGGTGTTCTTGTTAAACGGCAATGAGCATTGATATTCAAGTGGTTGCGGATCCTGTTCCTGAAGAGGATCTACCGGCAATGCTGTACCAAGATTATTACTGAGTGTTTGCTTCCATGATGGCCAAATTGAAATGCTCTCATGCGAAATATAACTTCCTGAATCAAGATTTGGATAGTAGCATGTTGTCGATGGGTTTGACTTGCACGGATAGCTTGATACCCTCCGATACTGTTCAAGCTGTTTCTGAATAGATCGTAACCGCGCATACCGAGTCATATCCATGCGGAGTTTTTTGCCATCTTCATCTGATGGTATCGAAGAAGCGAATTTCGTCCACGAAAGCATTCTGGTAAACAGCTGTGTTGTAGAAGGGTCTGCGCCCTTATTCACCGCAAAGAAATAGATGCGCAGTTCGGGAGTAGTTCCATTTGTGCTTGGCGCCATAACATAGATGCCGGATTCATCCTGAAGGGTGTCAAACCCATCAATTTGTGCAATGGGAGAAGGAGATCCAAATGGCACGCGCTCCTTGTACCAATCATTGAGAAGTTGACGCTTGGGATTATCTCCAACGCGCATAATAATAACATCTGTTTGATTGGGATCAGGATTATTCTGTGCATCAAGAACAAAGGGGAAAATGTATTCTCTACTGAATGCTGTGCCTATAAATCCCTGGACTGCCGTACGAATACGGGGAGGGTTTGAGAGAAGGGGCAGCATGCTCGTGTTGTCAATATCCCTACAGTAGTACATTGAAAAATCATAGTCGGCATTTACATAGCTCCATGGATGGGGACAGACACTCATGGTAACGGTTTTCGTAAGTGTGGTTGCATTTCCGGCAGTGTCTTTGCCCTGTACTGTTACAGCAATTGAATTTCCACCCTGGAGAGCCTTTGCCGTAACAACTGCCTGACTATTTGAAGTGTTTTCAGAAACTCCGCTAAGCACAATAGATGTGGATGCTGGCGTGCCAAGCGACCAGGTAACCTGATCAGGTATAATCTCTTGTTTTGTGCCTGCCGCATCGATACCAAATGCTGTTACTGAATAGGTATGAGAAGGCGTAGCCCCTGCAGGGCATGGATAGCTTTCGGAACAATTAAACTGATCACTCAGGTGTAGATCATCTAGTGCCGCGCCATCAACGGACACAGTTATTGATTCCAGAGGGAGATTGCCACCAAGAGCACAGGCAGGATCAACCTGCTTGCTATAGGTCTCCTTGAAGGCTGCCGTCTGTGCACTTCTACTTGGCCTATCCTTCGTCATATAATCAAGAACTGATGTGAGAACATTTTTCCCTTGATCATTATTAAATAATCCCCCTGTATTATCGTGGAACCAAATACCCCCAATGGCATTTTTTCCAATAAGACCCATGTGATGGGTTTGACCGGCAGGCTTGCTCACACGCTCATAGAGAGAAGTGAAGCCATTTTTTGCTGTCAGAATAGCAGTTGCATACCCGTCCGTAACAGCACCAATTTGATCGTAGGCCTGAAATGATGAGTTCATTACTTCATGGGCTTCGCGTGGCTTTGATGCCAAATTATACTGCGCGCCGCCAGTCCCAACATAGGTACCGATAGGATCCAACGCGCTTGTTGAATCATTTCCTATTGAAATAACGTTTTTACCACGATCATTCCAAAGGCTATATAGTTTTGAATTATACGAATCTGCGCTCCACCAAGCTCTATCTACTATATAGATATCATAATTATCTTCTGCGAGCATGGATGCATCGCTCAACGTATCAATTACACCCACAACGGAAGGATAGGCCTGTCTAATCCAATCATAGGTCGGATGGGTATTGCTATGAAATCCGATAAGCGCCATTCGCAGGGGCTGTGCGCATGTTCCACTCACCGTACCGCCGCCTCCTCCTCCTCCACCGCCTCCGCCTGAATCTGTGGATGCGGACACCGTTACAGCAACTTGCTTTTCAACTACTTTCGCGTATCCATTTTCATCAACATCAGAGACACGAATGCTAATAGTTTCTGTACCATTGGCAAGTGCAGAAATCTGTCGACTTGTGGGTTTAGCTGGGGTAGTTTGAGATAGTGAGACTATGGCGCTTGAACCGGTAGGATATCCCCATTGTATTCCTCCGGATGGCACAATTTCGCTTAATCCACCACTTCGTGCATCACGTCCAAATACCTTCAGTGAATACGTGTGGAGTGATTTTGAGCCGATTGGACATGTCTTTCCGGCAGTACAATTAAACTGATCATTTAATGAAGTGGATTTGTCTGCATCATCAATCAAAACAGATACCGAATCAAGATAGGGACGTACGGAGTCCGGACTCACACAGGTAGTGATTGGCGCTCCTTGATCGGTATAGAGATACTCTGTGGGCACAATTTCTTCCACAGCAACACCCGGTCCTGACCAGAAAAGTTGCATCCATCCATATCCTCCATTTTCATAATAGGTCATTGATATCGGATAGAGCACTTCTTTTTCAAGAGTAACTTTTCCTTTATCGCTTGTAATGCCGTGTCCCGTCCAATTATTTATAATAAGTTTATTATCTATGGAAACAATAATGCCGTCATCACTTCGCGTATGAAATGTATATTCGCCGTTCTGTGGCACGCGAATGCCACCGGTCCAGCGAACCAGGTACCAACCCGGCGGAACAGTCGGGTCATTGGGAACATTTCTCCAGTCAAAATTTATTTTGCTATCAATGCGGTCGATAAGCGGGCTGCCTGCAGGCACCTGGGATGGAGGATCCTTATGCTCAGCAGCATAGTAAATACCGCGCAATCCCGCACCGGCAATTTGTGTGGGCACGCATTGTCCTGGCTGCGGAGGAGTTACCGTAGTAATGCTTGTATCTCCTGAAAGAACAGATGATGATTCTCGTGTATCATTTAATGCTGTAATTCGATATGAATACGTCGCTGGCAATAAGCCTGCATCACGATGAGTGCGCTCGTTTTTGCCAACGGTCGTGACAAAATGATATATTTTTGTTGCGCCGCTATCTGATGTTTTTTCAATACGGAATGCGGTAAGATCTGCGCCGGTATGCTGCCAACTCAAAGAGATCGTTTGAGAATCAATCTTTGTTGCTTTCACTTCCGTTGGAGCAACTGGTGTTTTACAAAAGAATATACATCCAAAAAGTGGTGTGTGGGCCTTTGCAGGATCCCCAGCGGCAAATGTTTCTCCATAATCATTGAATGCGGCAACACGATACCAATAATCAGAATTGGATTGCACATTTGTTTCTTTTTCTGTGTCGATAAATATAAGCTCATCTCTGCCGGCGCGCTTCACAAACTCAAAAGGTTGGGTGAGATTCTTTGTTCTATACACATTAAATCCAAGCTCATCAGCGCCTGTATGCTGCCATTGAAGAGTTATTTGAGATGGTGTATCCCCCACCGCTGTGAGTTGCGTGGGTGCAAGTGGTGGAAGCCCGCCACTGCCGCCAAGCGTCTTTATGGACTTAGCTTCGGATGGAGCAGAAAATTTCGAACCATTCAATGCTTGGACTCGATACCAGTAGGTAGTATTCGGACTAAGCTCACCGTCATTACACCACTTCTGGGTATTGGTTACCGAGCATGCCGTGATATATGAATCGGGATCATTGGGATTTATAGTGCGCTCCACTTTGAATGCAGTAACATTTTTATCATCATGGTTCCAAATAATTTTAATTGTCGAAGCATTAAGCGCTCGCATATCAAGTCCCGTAGGAATAGCGGGTGTTGGACAAAATATGAGGCAGGGAAGCCATGATGTTGTTTCCGACTGCACATTCGATGGATCAGAATCACCATATGCATTTATGGCAATAATTTTATAGGTATATTCTGTTCGAGCATCAAGACCCGTGTCTGCATAGGCGGCCAACTGTTCTGATTGTGCAGCTACTGCTGCTCTGAGTGAATAGGAAGCGCCCTTATCAAGTGAGCGATAGATTAAGAATGCACGCTCGTTAGAAGAATTATCACTCCATGTAAGATCAATTTGTGAAGATGAGCGGACTGCAAGTATGAGGCTGGATGGTGCTTGAGGCCCACCCGGCGCTTGGCATGTATTTGTACCTGGATTACAGGTTGTTCCAGCCGGACATTGTCCATTGGGACCACATGATTGCTCCTCATCATCCGGTGGCAACTCTTCGCAGGTAGCATCACTACAGAATTTGCTACCATCTTTTTTCTGGCATTCGTATTTGCCCAAAGCTTTGCAATCAGGTGGTGGGGTGCTGCATCGTGAAGCTGTTGCGCACTTAGGACAGAGTTTACAGTCATCGGTGAGTGAACAGCCGGTACCGGCACTGCAAACACCTACGTCGTTTGATGGGCATGGCTTAGCACATTCAATGGTACCATCGGTTTTTTGGCATGAGAATAAATTACGCGATGCACAGTCCGGAGGATTCACAATCTTACATCTGTTGGCGGATGTACAGAGAGGTTCGCAGAGTTTGCAGTCGTCAGAGGGTTCACAGGATTTCTTTTGAGAACAGACGGTTATGATGGGTGGTTTACACACCTTTTCTGTGGGATCGCATATAAGCGGAGATTTGCAATCGCTATCATTTTCGCAAACAGGGTGGCATTTGCCGTCAGCACTGCATTTGGATCCTCCGGGACATTCACCCTTGGGACCACAGGCAATGAGCTTGCAGGAACCTGTACAGATGTTTCCTGATGAATTGTTCGATGAACCGTTATCACACTCCTCGCCACGTTCAAGCTGGATGGTTCCATCACCACAGCGTGGGCCGGTGGGAATGGGCTTACACATATTTTCAACACAGCGTTCATCTGAACGACAGTTGGAATCCGGAGGACAGGACACGCGACATACGCCGGCAGCAAGATCGCATTTCTGGTTGGCAGGGCAATCGGTATTGGAAGCACAGACCGGAAGACAGGTGCATGCTGAAGCAAGAGGATCTTTCTTGGTTCCGAGAGGACAGGATCCATCGGGATTGCAGGCAATGGGACCGGGGGGGATTTCTTCGCAGGTAGCATCACTACAGAATTTGCTACCATCTTTTTTCTGGCATTCGTATTTGCCCAAAGCTTTGCAATCAGGTGGTGGGGTGCTGCATCGTGAAGCTGTTGCGCACTTAGGACAGAGTTTACAGTCATCGGTGAGTGAACAGCCGGTACCGGCACTGCAAACACCTACGTCGTTTGATGGGCATGGCTTAGCACATTCAATGGTACCATCGGTTTTTTGGCATGAGAATAAATTACGCGATGCACAGTCCGGAGGATTCACAATCTTACATCTGTTGGCGGATGTACAGAGAGGTTCGCAGAGTTTGCAGTCGTCAGAGGGTTCACAGGATTTCTTTTGAGAACAGACGGTTATGATGGGTGGTTTACACACCTTTTCTGTGGGATCGCATATAAGCGGAGATTTGCAATCGCTATCATTTTCGCAAACAGGGTGGCATTTGCCGTCAGCACTGCATTTGGATCCTCCGGGACATTCACCCTTGGGACCACAGGCAATGAGCTTGCAGGAACCTGTACAGATGTTTCCTGATGAATTGTTCGATGAACCGTTATCACACTCCTCGCCACGTTCAAGCTGGATGGTTCCATCACCGCAATGGGGGCCGGTGGGAATGGGTCTACACATATTTTCAACACAGCGTTCGTCGGAACGGCAGTTGGAATCCGGAGGACAGGACACGCGACATACGCCACTGACGCTATCGCATGCGCTGCCGGCAGGGCATTTCTGTCCGGCGCTGCAATCCGGTAAACACTTACATGATGAAGCCAGAGGATCTTTCTTTGTTCCGAGAGGGCAGGATCCATCGGGATTGCAGGCAATGGGACCGGGGGGGATAATTGGTGTTACTACTTCGCAAGTAGTGCCTCCAGGCTTACATGCAAGACCGCTTGGACAGCTTCCTCCAGGGCCGCATGGAGGGTAACAATGCTGTGTTGCGGGATTACATTCTAAGCCATCGGGACATTTTCCACCCTCACCGCATACAGGAGGTTCAATACAGGTATTTGTGCCGGGTACGCATACTTTTCCTCCTGGGCAGGAGCCGCCGGGACCGCAAGGAATAATAGGCTTGCATTGATTTGAGCTTTTTTCACACTCATATCCTGCCGGACAGGAACCGCCAATACCGCATTGAATGATTGGCTCACAGCCTTTTGTATTGGGATTACATACTAACCCTCCCGGACATGTGCCGTTTGCTCCGCATTCGGGATAACAACGATTATCTGTTTTACTACAAACGCCTCCATTCGGACAGGTTCCGTTTGGCCCACACGTCGGGGGCAACCCACAGAGATTTGATCCATTACATGATAACCCAGCAGGACAAGCACCCTTTGCTGCGCATGCAGGGTAGCATTTATTATCCTCCTTGTTACACTGCAATCCATTTGGACATTTGCCATTTTCACATGATGGAGGCGGAGTGCATGCTAGCGTTTTTGGATTACACACCAGTCCACCCGGGCATGCGCCGTTTGCGCCGCATGCAGGGTAGCATTTATTATCGGAATTACATTTCAACCCTTCGGGACATTTGCCGCCTAGTCCGCACGTCGGTGGATCGATACATTTTTGCGTAGCAGGATTACACACCAGTCCACCCGGACATGTACCATTTGCACCGCATGCAATATCTGGCGGCAACACATTGCACGTAGCGCCGGCACTGCATACGCTTCCATCGCCGGTACATTCACTTGCTGCTCCCTGACATACAGGATCAACTCCGGTACAACGAGCGCCATTCACGCATTTGCTTTCGCTTCCAGTACACAGGGTTCCAACTCCGCTGCAGGTAGAATTACTGCCATCACAAACCGCTCCATTGAGGCACGTTGAACTATTTCCTTCACATGCTGCTCCTATTCCGGTACAGCGAGAGATAACACCGCTACATGTTGATCCATTAGTGCACTGAGCTCCCTGAGCACTGCATTTCTGTCCTGAAGTTTCACACTTTTCTTCCTTTACAATAGGTGGCGTACCTTTACACACTGCTCCATCCTTACATATCGAACCATTCCCGGTACACAGCACCCCTGATCCGCCGCATTGGGCATTGAGACCGGAACAGCCAGCCTGCTTACGACATACCGAGCCTTCATTGGTACACGAGCTTCCTTTATCTAAACATGTGGAACCGGTGCCAGTGCATGTGGCTCCTTCCAGACATTTTGATCCTTTGCCGCTACATACCGTACCAACGCCGCGACATGTGGATGAATTACCGGAACATGACGCACCACCTTCGCAGAGCGAACCTTTTTTGTCACAAATCGAACCCGTGCCACTGCATGCATTCCCACCTGTTGCAGCACATTTTGCAATCGTATCCGGACTGGATGCAGAACGTGCATCCGGCCCAGCAACAAATGTGTAAGCTTCATTTGATTTTAATGATGCATCCGGCCTATATTCCGCCTGTGTTTTTGCTTCCAATCCCGTTCCAATAACTTTAACTAGAATTGAGCCCTTTGTTTCGGGTCTAAACAAAAGTGCAGCACGTACCGAGGCTTCATCCATTAACTGATTGAATAACAAACTGAAAACTGAATTTTTATATGCCAGTTTGCCGGTAGGTTCTGATTTCAACACTTTGGGGCATATGCGCGCCTGAGCACATTTTCCGTTATAGCAATTACCGCTAGCACACTCTTGATCGTACTTGCATTGCTCACCAACTTTTTTGTCACCATTTTTACATATTCCATTTTCGCATTTCCCACTGAAACATTCTGAACTGCTGGTGCATTTGTCGCCATTTTTTTTCAAAATAGATTTGCACATGCCATTCTCGCATTTCAATCCCTTCTGGCATTCGGCATCAAATGTGCATCGCGCGCCTTCTCCCTTTATTCCCTGTGCGCATATGCCATTCGTACAAATTCCTGACAAACATTGTTCATTAGATGAACACGGTTCGCCGGTACCGGCAAGATCACCTGTATAAAACGCCCACGAATACGTACAGAGAGGCGGCCTATCTTCGCAGCGCCCATCCGGACGACATGAACCGTCTGCACAGCATGCATTTCCCGTGCCACAGGATCCTGGAGAACATCGAGCAAAAGAGAATGAAATCGGATTGCTCAACGTTTTGTCTGCAGTAATAACGCGGATTTTTCCCGATAGAGAATCGGTCAAAGATGTCTGCGCCCTAATAATTGAATCATTCCACCCCTGATCTTCGATTTGCAAATCCACACTGCCAAGAACCACTTTTCCTGCATCTCTGCCAAAACCAGATCCAAATATTCTGACCGGAACACCGGCGGGGCCGTTATCGGGCAATAATCCGCAGATACCCGGCGTCGGAGTTCCTTGATTGACTACAAAACGGATTTGGTTGCTAATAGATCCATCCTGTCGCTTGAGTTTTATCATGTACGTGCCTGCTTCGAGCTGTGGCACTTTGACAATAATAGTCGTATTCCTCCACCAAAGGCCTTGGCACTCGAGCGGAAAACTTTTTGTCTCAGCCTGCACTGCACGGCCGTTCTGATCAAAAACTACCGTACCGGCCACTGGGCCAAATCCGCTGCCCTCAATGCTGACAAATTGGTTGGGCGGACCGCTCTGTGGAAAGACACGGTCAATTTTCATTGCTTCACCCTGTGCTGTGCTAAGAGGCTGTTCCGCTTGTTTTGGTGCCAGCTGCCGATCCGGCTTATCAGGAATGATTGGCAATGTCGCTTGCGCCAACACAAATGATATCCCGCCCAACGCAACACAGGCACTCATGCAGAGCCCTATAAAAAACGGTTTCAAATGTGGATGGAAAGTGCGCATGGCAATAGTATTATGGCGTCGGGCCAATACATGGATTAAAACATTGCTGAGTAATATCTTTTACTGCTGATTGAATTTCCGGTTTATAGATTGTATTTGGCTTCAGTGTGTCATGCAAAATCTGTGAAGTGGTTTTTTTGTTTGCACTATCATTAGTGCTTACAATCCAATAGTTTAATTCCTTACTCAACATAAAGGTACTGCTGTGAAGTGACGTAAGATCCATAAACGATGAGAAATCAGCCTGAATAGGTTGAGTGAGGTCTACCTTGGTGCCATCCCGCTTCGGCATGATGTAGGTCACTTGAGGTGGGGTACTTGCAAATTGGTCTGATGTAGCAAACGAGTAGGTCACTGAATCTGTCGGAGGACCGTCTGATTTCCCATTCTTCTGTGCTGCATTAACTCCGCCACCATCAAGAGAGTTACCCATCACATCAACGATGCCATCATACGGAAAAACTGCGCGATTCGGACTCTCGGAACTTCTTGTCTTTGGCAGAGAGGCAGCTTTTGCCGTTACATGAAGCCTATTTTTTTGTGGCAAGCAGAAGATTGTCTCACTGCATGCGTTTTTCCCGCATGATGTTTTCGGCAAAAATGTCACAGTACGAAATCCATTGCCAACAGTGACACTACCGAGCACTTTCGTACTCAAATCATCATTGATCACTTCTATTTTGTCGCCGGTAATGCTTAATGGGTCAATAGGTTTGGTAAATGTCATCTGAATGAGGTGATTGTAGGGATAGCGAATCTGCTGCTGCATACCAGAGGCTTGGGGCAGGGGCTGCGCAGATTCCAACTGAGGAGGGGTATTATCCACAAGTCCGCTGACTTCAAATTGCCATGAGTAGCCGCTGTTTGTAGAAAATATTTTTTCTCCTTTTTCATTCTGTAGTGCATTCGTTAGCGTAACGGCATAGGTAGACTTTTTGTTCTTCTCGCCGAATAGCGCTTCAGGAGCAATAGTAAGAACAGTATGATCGCTATTTGTTTCTACAGCTCCCGCCGCATTCACCATGACGCCAGTCACTTGCGGAAACACTTGTTGAATGCGAATAACATCTGTTTTTAGTTTCTTTGCGTCATCTCTAACGCTCTCAATACGAATGGATTCCTTAAATGTAATAATAATACGGGCATTCCGAGGAATATTTTTGGCATCTCGCGTAGGAAAATGCTCTGCAACCCTTCCTCCTGCGCCAAGCATTTCGCTAAAAAATTGCGAAGGGAATTCAACTTCGGTACCCACGACCTGACTGGCGGTTTTTTTAGCCATGCTTCCATAGATCTGCGCCAATATAATAGAAAGTGCAATCACGACTACAACACCAATGGCGCCTATCAACATGAAGCGTTTGCCCTGATGCAGCTCTTCTTCATCTCCTGATGCTGACCTGTACAAATAAATGCCGTATCCGCCCAGCGCTGCGCATGCAATACCGACGAGTATCCAAAATATCTGAAACACGCGTAGCACAATAAGGCGTACATCATCTCCCTGTACACCTATAAAAGCTCCGAATCCGTTTGCGGCAAACACAACACTTGGCACTATGAGTGCCACACCTACAGCTGCCCCTATGAAACTGTTCCTCCTCCAAATCATGGCGCTGAAATGTTATTAACGAATGCTATTGCAATCTCATGACAGCCTTGACACCCGGAAAGACGTCTTTGAGCTTGCCTACTTTGCGGAGATAGTTTTTCTTCTGCTCGATCTTCATTCTACGCAGCGCAGTTTCTTTCTTTGCTCGCCTGTTCTTGGAACGCGTAAAGAACCGCAATTTTCGAACAGATAGCAATTTTCCGCTCTGCTGAACCTGCTTGTTGAATCTTCGCAATGCCGACTCAAACGACTCTTTTGTTTTTCGTTTTATTTCTGGCATGGTGTGTTCACCCCTTTTCAACCGTTATGAATTAATATAATCACGATGTTGTTTTCTGCGACCATGCATCGAGCTTTTTGCGCAAGGTCGGTATAAGCTTGGTACTATCTATCACTTCCTGTTCGCCACCTTCCATATTTCTGATAATAATCGTTCCGTCGATCAATTCTTTTTCACCCAAAATAACCGTAAATTTCACACCAAGTTTATTTGCCAAATCAAGCTGCGCCCTCAAACTATCCTTGGTAAATGCTTCCGCCATAGCAAAGCCTTCTTTGAGCAACTCTTCATATAATACCATCATTCTGCGCTTTGCACGCTCGCCAAGCTGTGCAATAAATATATCAATTTTTCGCTGTTGGACAATGGGGATCTCTTCTCCCGCCGTCTGCATTTCTTTCAGTTTTAAGATCACTCGCTCTATACCAACCGCAAACCCAACCGCCGGCGTAGGCATCCCGCCGAACAATTCAACAAGCTGATCATATCTCCCGCCGCCGCCAATGGCAAGCATATTCATTTCCTCATCGTCTCCCCGCGGAATATAAAACTCAAAGACTGTTCGAGAATAATAATCTAGTCCGCGCACCAAATAGTGGTTATATTCATAGGGTATATCAAAGTCATCCACATATTCAAGCACCGACATGAAATGGTTTTTGCAATCATCGCAGCGGTATTCATCCATGTGAGGACTTTTTGCTTTGATCTCCTGGCAGGTTTGCTCCTTGCAATCAAGGAGTCGCATAACATTCCTGGTAAGCCTTCTCTTGCAATCTTCGCAAATCTGGCTGCGTTTGTTTTTGTAATATTCTGTCAGCGCCTCGCGATACGCTGGCCGGCATACCTGGCAACCGATACTGTTAATATGCATGATCGGTGAAAGACCCAGTGATGTATAGAATTTATACGCTATAAGAATGAGCTGTGCATCTGCGGCAGCCTTTGCCTCGCCGATGACTTCACAGCTCCACTGATAGAATTGCCGATAGCGCCCTTCTTGGGGCTTGTCGTGCCTATAAGCAGGTCCAACCGCATAGAGCTTCACCGGCTGCGGCCATGTGAGCATGCCATGCTCCAGATAGGAACGCACAAAACTTGCAGTCAATTCCGGACGGAGAGACAAGTTGTTCCCTCCCTGATCCACAAATGTATACATTTCTTTTTCCACGATATCTGTTTGCTTGCCAAGCCCATGCAAAAACAGCGACGTATCTTCAACAATCGGCATATCGATCCGGCCAAAGCTATAGTCATCCATCATGCGACCAATCAATGCTTTAATATGCATCCAATACGGCTGGTCAACAGGAAGAATATCTTTCATACCCTTCACAAGCTGCGGAGCTCTTACCTGCTTCACGGTTTCAATGCCTGGTTTTGCAGATTGTACAGGTTGCACAGCAGGCGCTGCTTCAGGTTGTTTATCTTGTTTCTTTTTCATATCAATAGGTTGGAGCACTGAATATTTCAAACTTTGTAATAGGCAAACCCCGTAGATACACCCTGCCGATTACTTGCCGTATCTTAATGGGGCCGAATTTCGATGAATCATAGCTGTTCTCACGATTATCTCCAAGTACAAAATACTCATCAGGTGCCACATCAAACTCAAGTGTTTCAAGGCCAAGCTCCTGAGGTTTATAGGTATTTTCATCAAGCGTCAGGCCGTCGGGATGTTCTTTGTTGGTAATGGTCACATGCCTGTTTGCAATACTCACATGCTCGCCGGGCAATCCTATGATGCGTTTTATTAAATAACGCTGATCGGCTGAATCATAGCGGAACACGATCACCTCGCCTCGCTGGTAGGGCTTGAATCGAGGGCTGAGTTTGTCGATAATAAGGTATTCGCTATCATGGAAATTCGGCTCCATCGATTGCCCCCTCACGTAGAATGGCTGCACTAGAAACAACCGTACGGGTAAAATGATCGCCGCTGCAATAATAAATATTTTTGTGAATTCTGCAAAGTACTCAAGCGCAGTAGAAGCAAATGAAAGCTTTCGCTTCCCTCCCCCGCCCTGCTGGAGTTCTTCATTGAATTCGTTTTCACTTTTTATTATCGGCATAAATACAAAATCAAAGCCACTGAGGACTTTAGAAGCCATGCAAAGATAATGTTATACACAACCAAAGGCATTATAACGTAACCAAAAGAAAAAATCAAATGATCACGCAGAAACAGCTTTTTATTGACAAAAGTTCACTTTTGTGCTATATTCATGGACAATATGACACAACAAGCAGATACACTCAGAGAGCCGGAACATCTTCGTAGAATCAAATCTCAACTTGCAGCATGGGACGAAGCCGATGTAGACAAGCGGCTTATACGCCTTGCAGCTTGGCATACAAAAGTGGCTCAACTCTCGGCAGTATCTGGTCCTGTGAGAGAAATCACAACCCATAACCGCCCCCATGCCGATGAGGTGCTTGAGTTTTTTCTTGGAGCAAAATACTCTTCCCCATTATTTGGGGATATTCGCCATATCATCAACCTTGAACACCTTGAAGACGAAGAACGTCCGTTTGGTCAAGGCATAGTCTTGCGAACCGATACGGGTCCTTCTTATAGGGGTACGGATTGGCTTACCAACTGGCGCAACGGCATTCGCCTCCTTGGCACAGGTGGAAGCGTACTCGATGAACATCCTACAGCAAGCGATTCTGAAGTAGAGAAGGAATCAGGCGCAACACTTATGGCGCGCATTCTTGGAGTTGTAGATAAAGACGAGCTCGCCCGCATCTTAAATGCCGTACGTCTCAATGATACGCAGGCTATACAATCTGCACTCATAAACGAACTAACAAAAATCCGTGAGGAATATGAAGTCACTGATTGGCAGGGAAAACCCAAAGGTGGTCCTGAAGATAAAGCAAACCAGTTGATTGTCTTACGAAAAAAACTTTTGTGGCTTAATACATTTGTTGAGCGGGAGATCAGGGTTATTCAGGAATTCAAAAACAAGGGGTTTGTGCTAGATATAGATGGCAGAGGAGATATTCTCATTGGACGCATTAGATCATCTATTCCAAAAATGATTGGTTACATACAGGAAAAATTTGGCACATGTATGAATATGCAGATTTCTGATGGGCACCCTGTCATCCTTCCGGATAAGAAGAAAGTGCCCATGGAAGTTATTAATGAAATTGCAGCTGCCATCCGCACAGAGGAAGCGCGCATCCAGGGCCGCCCCCTTCCCACTAATAGGGCTACATTATCGCAGAAAGGCACAGTAGAGTGCGCTCCGGAATGGTACTATACCTATGGATTTCTTATGAATGGCGGGGATACGGCTCCTGGTGTCCAAGCAACGCATATCTCTGCAAAGCGTCTGGAAGATATTATTGCTGAAGTGTTAGCAGCTAAAGCTGACCGCATTCGCGAGTGGCGAAGAGCACAAAAAGAAGAAAGAAATCAGGCGTATCGCCAGCAAGCCCGCGCAAACAGATAGAGTTATCTTTTTGATATGGGTTCAATTCCCAAATCACAGCAAATTTTTTTAGCCAAAAATGAGTTTATTTCATTATGGCGAGGTACAGTGGAAAAACGCTGCAGTGAAATATTACAAAAAAGTGTGTGTCGCGCACCTTCTCGCATAAGTTCACAGCGATGAAGTGCTAAATATTTTAAAAAATCTTTTCTTTTCATCTTGAAAGAGTATAGAGAACAGGTTCTCGAATAACTTCTTTACTCTCAACGACGTATGAATGATTTGCTTCAAGTATCATTGCTAAAGCTTCCTGCAATGAAACACGGGCATCCTTGAGTGTTTTCTCCTGCACATTCACTCCGGGGACTTCTTCCACCCAACCAATAAACCATCTGCCTCTTTTTTGGTAAACAGCATTATATTTTCGAGTTTCTTTTTTCATACTACTTATTTAAACGCGAACATATCTTTCATACGTTGAAGTTCTAGTTCTAGATACTCGATGCGATGCGTATGTTCATTAAGAATAAGGTATTATATTTTACTAAGGCGTGTATCAATGCCATCGAAACAAGTATCCACTTCATCAAATCCTGTTTTGATCATTGTTGCCAAAT
>JBBTRI010000009.1 GCA_038065255.1 Patescibacteria group bacterium | reverse complement strand
TCGGAGAGGGAGGGATTCGAACCCTCGGACCCCGTGAAGGGTCAACATCTTAGCAGGATGCTCCGTTAAGCCACTCCGGCACCTCTCCCCTTAACCTGTATCAGTATAGCAAAAGAGTTGCCATCGTCAATGCTGCACGGTATGATGTTCCCATGAAATCCTTTCTTAAAAAAATCATTTCTTGGCGCTTGGTCAATCTTCTCTGGCATTTGCCGAAAAGTGTCGCTGCGTCATTGCTCTATGGGTTTCCCGCACGAAAGCTTATTTTTATTGCCGTTTCAGGAAGCAAGGGCAAAACAAGTACGGCATATTTTCTCAATCATATTCTTACAGCTGCAGGCACAAAAAGTGCTCTTTTTACAACTGCAGCTCTTTCGATAGCTGGCAGTCAAGAATTAAATACCTTAAAATTGACCACTCCTACCCCTTTTTTCCTACAGAAGTTTTTACGCCGCGCCCTTGAAGCACATTGTACTCATGCCGTTATAGAAGTATCCTCCCATGCACTCAAGCAATACCGTGTCTGGGGTATACCTTTTTCCGTTGTCATTCTTACCAATCTCATGTCGGACCATCTCGAATACCATGCAAATGCCGATGAATATCGCACCATACACAAACGCTTGATTACAAAAAATACGTCAGCGCTTGTTCTTAATGGAGATGATCAGAATGAACAAGCATTTAAAGAACTCCCCGTTAAAAAAATTGTTGTGTCAAAAAACAGTAAGGATTTTACCAAACTATACGAAAACCATCTTGCTATCAGAGGGGAGTTTAATATCATGAATCTTTGTATGGCATGCGCTGCCGCCAAAACACTCGGTATTCCCGAAGAAGCCATACACACATCGCTTACAACCCTCACCAACGCTCCGGGGCGCATGGAATACATACGCTCCGACAAGCCTTTTGATTGTATTGTTGACTATGCACATTCCCCTGATTCTCTTCGCACCTTTTTCTCCGCCATTCGGCCATCAGTTCAGGGCAGGATTATTGCAGTGTTTGGCGCATGCGGCGACCGCGATCCTGGCACGCGACCGATGATGGGACAGGTTCTCGATACCTATGCAGATATTATTGTTGTGACAAATGACGATACCTATTCAGAAGATCCGGAAACAATAGCAGTACAACTAATGAAAGGTATCACACAGAAATCACCAGAAACACTTTATTGTATCCTCGATCGACGAAGCGCAATCAGCAAAGCCCTGTGTCTCGCCCAACAAGGCGATACTGTTTGTATTCTCGGCAAAGGCGCGGAACAATGGCAGATAATCGGCACCGCCAAACTGCCTTGGGATGATAGGTTGATCGTAAAAGATCTCCTCGCTCAGCCATGCGCAAACACTAGCGCAGATACAGATTCTACTCCATGACACTTCAACATTCGCGCAGCTTCACAAAGCGTTGCGCCGGTTGTGCATACATCGTCAATTAACAGTACGGATTTCGGCATTAGTGAAACAGCCCCAATAGCAAAGCATCCTTCGATATTTTTCTTACGCTCGTCTGACGAAAGTTTTGTCTGACTTGCCGTCTTGCGAGCGCGCACAAGGATGTGCTTTTCCAATCCCACTTCGAGAACGCACTGAATGGTTTCTCCCAAAAGCTCCGCTTGGTTAAATTCTCGCTCACGTAAACGTGCTGGATGCAAGGGAATGGGGATGAGGCACTCTGGCTTTTCGCCTCCATGCAGATTCCATGCAGCTGCCATACACCTCCCCATCCAGGGCGAAACGTCTCGAATATTTTCATATTTTAATGCATGAACCATGTCCTGGATCCCTTTTTGTCCAAACTGAAATACCGATACAATCTGTCGAATGCCGCTTACATCAAAACATACATCACATACATATCCATTACTGCTTTCGTGAAGGCATAACGGACAGCGGCGATCATCTGCACGACTAAAATGAGAGCGGCATGGGGCGCATGCCCACCACCCCTCCTGCTCACAACAGAAGCATGAAGGAGGAAACACTGTATCGAGTACGAAAGAACAAAAACGGCGCACTGGAGATTTACTTCCATTCTGCGCGGTCAACGAGCCAGATGTCATCGCTTTTAACAAATTTGAGTGTAACGTCTTGATTGTAAATCTTTGTATTCGCCGGGGAGCCGATCATTTCCCGCCGCTGTGTTGATACAGCCATCTCGGCAATGCCTGTTTGCTCATCAAACATTTTCATGGAATACGAAAGCGCCTTTGTCGTTACGCCCTGATAAATAGGCTGATAGGGCTTGGCAAGCTGTTCGTTTATTTTTCCTTGCGCCCACTTCTTAAAATCTTCAGTCATGAATGGCAGGAGATCGGAAAGATTTTCGTAGCTGCTCTGATTTGAATAACTGCCAAAACGCTCTGCAAATGGTAAAGCGATCGATGCAAGATCAGCTTCTCCGGCAGAACGTTGCGGTGGGGGGATGGGCTGGGGAGCAGGGGCAGGCGAAGGGTTTGGCGTTGGGGAAGGTTCTGGAGATGGAGTCGGTGAAGGCACGGGAACTTCTACGCCTATAGCGCCATTGGTACCCTGCCCGGCTTTTTTGACAAATGATGTCAGACGCACAATGGCAAAGATAACCAAAAACAGGATGACGCCGATAAGAAGTGAGAGAATAATTTTCGAACGCAAGGTAAGATTCATACGCTAATATAGTTTATTGCTTATTTCTTTTCATCAGCAAATTCTTTTTTTGCTGCTTCGATTTCAAGCATTTGGCGCGGATCGGTTGTAATAAGTTGATCTTCGGAATACGAGGCGATTACCTTCATTGCAACATGTTTTTGCCCTGCAAAGAAAATACCTTCGCCTGGCGCGCTTTCGAGCAACAAGTACTTCTCCCCTTCAGTAAGCATAAACGTTCGCTGAATAAGATCAATGGCTGCCGGAGATTGCTTGAGGAGGACTTGAATAGCTGAATTGGTCAAAATCGCCTTACCATAGGGCGACGTAAGAAAATCATTCACGTCTTGAGTGATTGTCGTAACTCCAAGGTAGTATTTCCGACAGCGTTTCACAAGAGCGAATATAAACTTTGCCGAGTCTTCATACTGCATCAGCCACCATGCTTCATCAATAGTAAGAATACGGCGCTTCAACTGAGAACGCACGACATTCCAGATATAATTGACTATGGTGTAGATTGCGATCGGACGCAGCTCGTCCTCCAGGTCACGAACGGAAAACACCACCAGTTGATTGGCAAGCTCCACATTGGTCGGATGGTTCAGAAGACCCGCAAAGGTGCCATCAGTATATTTCTTCAGGCGCTGTACCAGTGAATGCGTTCCCTCCATTCCCTCGAGCACCTCAAGAAGGTCAGTGAGCGACGGGATTTCTTCCACTTTTGATAGGTCGGTTTCCGGGGTAATATCCTTCTTGGCATAAGTTTCAAGAAGGGCACGATCCATGACAGAATCTTCTTCTTCAGTAAGCTTGCCAAGCATGAGGCGCATAAGACCCTTGAGGGTGATAACGGCGCTCCGCAAAATATCCGTAGTTGTTGTCTGTTCGCCAACGGCTCGCGGAAGGTCAAAGGGATTGATCTTGCTTTGCGAGGAAAGCGATACGTTGATATATGTGCCACCAGTGGCATCGCAGAGGTGCTGATATTCGCGTTCCGGATCTATCACAATCACATCGGTGCCCATCATCATCGTCCGAAGAATTTCGAGTTTCACGCAATATGAATTATGGACAAAAAGCCCCCCATGACCAGATAAAAATACTTCATTATCAACAGTAAGGTCATAGACATACCTCTTATCACACTTTTTCTTTTGCATGCTCGTGATCGGATCCCACGCAAGGTCACTTTCCGCCAACTGTACGAGTTTTTGTATAAGCGCATTCACACGATCAAGAGCTTGATAGGTGGTTCGATAGGCACCAACCACAGCCCGAGCACCCCGACATAGACGTTCATAATCCATATCGGCATTTTCTTCCCAGAGCGCATCTTGAAATGATCTTCCAAAATCCTTTTCATAGAGACCAAGTTCTTCAAAACCTCTTTTTACCATCATTTTTACATCTCGAACCAACCATGAGTCTCCCCATACTACTGAGCTTGCTCGAAATACTTGTGCCGCACGAGGCGCGACACTTCCATTCTTCATCAAGCGCCAGCTCTGTCCCAATTCAGACCACAGCGCACTGTTATATTCTCTTTGTACTCCTGCTTCAATGACGGTTTCCAGTGCTGGCAGTGCATCTAATTTTTGAATATCTGCATTTAAACTTTTAAAAGAGTTGATGCGAATGCGTATTTGATTAATAACTTCCTGTAATTTTTTACGCGATGGCTGATATGACCCATTCTTCAATTCAATAATATCCTGCATGCCCCTCAACTGACAGGAAAAGAGTGAATAGAGTTCTTGAAAAACATCTTGAACGGGAATTGTCCAAACATTTGTATTGGCTGTCTTTCCCAGAAGAGCTTCCAGTGCAGCTTGCTTACGTGATGAAATGAATTGAATTGAATCATGGAATCGTTGAAGAAAATCCTGCCCTGAAATAGTAAGCATTGAATAGATGCCTCGCGCTTTACTATTTGTCGCATGTTTTTGCCGATCGCTAAGCCGAGCGACAATGCCAAAACGCAAAAGGAGGTAGGATAGATCCGAAATAAGCCCCTTTGATTTTGATGTTGCAGAAACTGCATGCTGTTCACAACCGCCATCTCCCTCAAAATACGCCTTTAAAAACTCAGTAACAAATTCATTGGGAAGGTTAAATACAAAACCTGGAACACGTTTTGTCGCTGAAATTCCATGCGCACCCACAGCATGTATCAGCGAAATAAATACCCGGCTTCCGATGACGAATGATCCATCCTTCCTTTGGAAAAACGGACATTGAATATCGTTGAGGCATTGTGCAATATCCGCAACTGTTTCACGGTCTTCTTGCGAAATGATTACATGCTTTTGTGAAATGCTGCCCTCGCTGACAATATATCCCAAAAGCCGTAAAAATTGCTTTGAAAGTGCATATTCCAATGAAGGCATCCAGCCTGACCCATTCCTTGAACACGCTGTTGACAATTGTATGATTTTTCTGCAACTCACTTCATCTAGATTTTCTATTTGACTAATGAATGTCTTTATAGGAATTCTGTTCTTGGATAGAGCTGATTTAATATAGATGCGCGCGTCATCTTTTAATAATAGTAAGAGATTAAGTGAATCGCAAAGCAACTCCTCGTTTTGACTGGCAACACAGGTTGGCAAAGGAATATATTCTCCTTCTTTCATTTCATGGCTCTTTACCGCCACCACATCTCCATTGCGCAAAACAAGCATATTATGATCTCCCGTCACGGTTATTTCGCGTCCGCTCTGTGTGCGAAAAACATAGAGATCGTCAGGTGCTGTTTTTCTGGCTGCAACACTTACTCGGCTCCATTCCCCTTTCATATCTTTATTAAATGTATATACCGATACGCCCGGATCAATCACTCCGTCAAACTCCTCATCAATATGCTCAAATCGATGATCCTGCTCAAGCGCATCGATATACTCACCAATGCAAACTCGTTTTATCGTTCCCACTTGATCTTTTATCAAAGCATCAGTATCCCATGCTACGGATTTCCCTGCGCCGGAAGTAGCGAAGACTACCTGATTCGCGTTCTGCAGCGAAAAACGATCAAAGAGAATCAAGCTATTATTGTGCCGATTGATTCCATAGAGTATGCCGTTATCCGTCGTCAGGTCAGCAGAAATGAACGGAAACGCCGTCGCGGCAGGAGAGGTATTCATATTGAAATACACCTGCAGTTCATCGTCACAGAGCGGCAATGTGGAGTTGAATCCCTGTTCCGCCTGATACAGTACGCGCTTGGTAAAAACAAGCTTACTGGAAAACACCGCCTCCATATCTTCTGTTAGTTTGTCCAATTCTTTGAGCGTATTGGCATACATGGTCACATAGAGCCCGATGGAGAAAAAATGTTCCGTGCCCTGCGTAAGCTCGTCGCGCAACCGCTCCATATCCCGTAAGCCGATTTCAGAGGCCGGATCGCGCGGCTTGCCCTTTTCCTGCCGCATGCCAATTTCCGCCTGCACGCGCCCCACCTTGTCGCGGAGCTGTTTGAGTACTACATTAGATGCTAGGGGCGCAAAGAAAAACGAAACATCAAATGATGCAGAGTGGTTAATAATCGGCGCAAACCACCCGACATTGATGTAGCGGGGATAGGTTATCACAAACAATGCACGAGAAAACTGCGAACCGACACGCACATAGGTCGGCTGAATTTCGAATGCTGCAGGAGCAATGAGGTCTTTGATCGTTGCAATACTCTTGCGGTATCTCAATTCTTCTTCCAATACTTCGCGCTGATTGGAAAGTTTTTTTTCTTCAAGCGACGGCACTCCGTCTTTTTTTTGAGG
>JBBTRI010000008.1:18057-25695 GCA_038065255.1 Patescibacteria group bacterium | reverse complement strand
TCGAAAAAGGTTCGAACTTTGTTTAAGAAACACCGAAGGAAACTATGCTATACTAAATATTAATTAATAGCCTGAATGTATGGAAAAGAAAAATTCAGCGTTTATGAAGCCAATGAACATCAGTAGCGATTTGGCTGTAGTTGTGGGTAAAGGCCCAATGCCTCGTTCTGAAGTTGTAAAGAAACTTTGGGAGTATATCAAGAAGAACAATCTTCAGGATGCTGCCAATAAACGCAACATCAATGCAGATGCCAATTTGAAAAAGGTATTTGCAGGTAAGGGCAGTGTGAGTATGTTTGAAATGACCAAGCTTGTTTCAAAGCATCTTTCCTAGATTCTATTGTTGCTGGGGGCTAGGGGTGATATACTACCTATGAAGATATAACTCCTATGCCCCGAACAATAGCATACTCTTGGGATATTCCGGAATACGAACAATACGATCGCGGTACGCTATGGTATATAGTAGCCGGTGTTGTTGTTGGTCTCCTTATTATTTATAGTTATTGGAGCCAGAATTTTTTGTTTGGCATTATTGTCACCCTGACGGCAATCATTTTGTTTTTGAGGCACTACTACCAGCCACAAATTATTACCTGTGCAATCGATGAAGAAGGTATTGTACTTGGTGACAAACGCTATGATTTTAATGATCTTGACCGTTTCCGTATTGTCGAAACTCCAAATGAGCAGTATGTGCTCTATCTCCATAAAAAAAGAGGGTGGCATTCAGAGTTTCCTGTAAGAATGCACACTGTTGACCCCAATAGCGTTCGGTTGTATTTGCTGAATTTTATGGACGAGCACGAGGGAAACAAACACGAGAACATGTGGGAAAGCCTTGCGCGTTTTCTCAAAATATAATACGCTAGAACCATTCGATTTATAATCGGCGTGATTGTTTTTTCTTTGCACCCGTAGTTCAAAGGATAGAATGCGAGCTTGCGGAGCTTGTGATCCAGGTTCGATTCCTGGCGGGTGCAGTGAAAAGACAAGTATGACACATCTTGACGCACCCATCTCGCAATTAGGCGCATGGGGCGCGCGCTACAAAAATATTCTTAAAAAACGGGGCATCGCGACATGCCGCGATTTATTGCATTTTTTTCCTTACCGTATTGATGATTTTTCCACAAGTATTCCCATTGCCGATATCCGCCCCGGCATGCAGGTGACACTTTCGGGAACAATCCAGCTTATTGGAAATCGCCGTTCACCGCGTACGCGAAAAATAATTACCGAAGCTCTCATTTCAGATGCATCGGGGAGTATCAAGGCCATTTGGTTTAATCAACCGTTTCTTAGTAAAAATCTCAAGAGCGGGGATGCTGTTTATTTGGCAGGCAAAGCAAGCGATCAATACCTTGATTTGCAGCTTATAAGTCCGGCGTATGAAAAAATATCCAGCGAGCATGAAGCAATCCATACCGGACGGTGCGTCCCCATCTATTCACTTGGCGAATCAGCGTCACAGAAAGTTTTCAGATCGCTTGTAAAGCAAGTACTCGATCGATATCTGCCAACAATTGAGGAGTGGATTCCGTTGGTAATACTGCAACGTGAAGGCCTGATGGGATACTCAGATGCCTTGCGTGAGATACATTTTCCAAGCAATCTAAGCACATGGGATGCTGCGCGACAACGCTTAAAGTTCGATGAACTACTGCTTTTACAGCTGATATCTCTGCAGTCTCGAAAAAACCATTCGCTTGCTGTAGCACCACGGATATCAGTAACTATCGATTTACAAAATACATTTATAACGTCATTGCCCTTTTCGCTAACGGCGTCGCAGCAAAAAGCACTTGATGAAATACTGGGCGACATGCAACGCGAATCCCCGATGAATCGTCTCCTTGAGGGGGATGTTGGGTCTGGCAAAACGGTTGTGGCAGCCGCTGCGCTTCTTCATTGCGCTACATCCGGATATCAGGCAGTATGCATGACTCCTACAGAGCTATTGGCCCGGCAGCACTTTGAAACATTATGTGGTCTAATAGGAGGATTTGGAATGCGTATCGCATTACTTACTTCGCATTATGCTGCTTCTAACAGACAGTCGTGCGATGCATCTATGTCGGATAGTAGAAGAAAAAAAGCACTTACTCAATCTATTGTACTTGGCGAAATAGACATAATCATCGGAACCCATGCATTATTGGAAGAAGACGCGTGTTTTAAAAAAATAGGATTGATAGTTATTGATGAACAGCATCGTTTTGGCACAAGGCAGCGGCAGTACTTGAGAGATAAAAATATGGCAGAGTGCATGCCGCATTTGCTGCTTATGACGGCAACTCCCATTCCGAGGTCGTTGGCGCTTACGGTATTTGGAGATCTCGACCTTTCGATTATCGATCAGATGCCTCCTGGAAGAAAAAAAGTTATTACAAAATGTGTGCCGGCGCGCTATCGTGAATGGACCTATACATTTGTGAAAAAAATGATTTCTCTCGGACGGCAGGCATTTATTCTCTGTCCGCTTATTGATCCTTCAGATTCTCTTGGTATTCGATCTGTGACACAGGAGTACAAGCGCCTCAAAGATTCTACATTTCGCGATTGTGCATTGGGGTTTATTCATGGGAAAATGCACAGCGATAAAAAAGAAAAGGTCATGCGCGATTTTTCAGAAGGGCGCATTTCGATCCTTGTTGCTACATCGATTATCGAAGTCGGTATTGATATTCCCAATGCGACTATTATGATGATTGAGGGAGCGGAGCGATTTGGTTTAGCTCAACTGCATCAATTTCGTGGCCGGATTGGGCGGTCCAGCCACCAGGCGTATTGTTTTTTGCTTCCAACAGACGAAAGTAAGCAAGAAACACAGCGATTGAAAGTAATGGTATCGTGTAGCGACGGATTTGCACTGGCTGAAGAAGATTTGAAGCTTCGGGGTTCCGGTGAATTGTATGGATATCGGCAATCGGGATTGCCTGATTTGAAAATAGCATCATTAGCTGATTATGGTTTGATTCAAAAAGCCCGGCAAGCGGCACAAGAAATGATAGATGACATCGATGCATACCCACATGTTTTGCATCAGCTCAACGAATATCAAAAAGAAATAAGGCTGGAATAATGAGCTAGAATTCTAACTCTTTGATGTGTTTGATGTGCCGAAGTTCCATTTTTGAAGAAATGGGCTTTACCGATTTTGGAATAATCGCGTGGGTAAATCCTAACTTTTCCGCTTCTTTGAGTCTTTTTTCGAGAAGATAGACGGGGCGTACTTCACCTGAGAGGCCAACTTCACCAATAATAATCGTTTTTGTTGGAATTATTTTGTTCTGGTATGCGGATATGATACTTGCACATACTGCCAAGTCTACGGCTGTTTCCGATATTTTGAATCCGCCTACGACGTTAAGATGAATATCCTGATCGCCGAGATTGAGTCCGTAGCGTTTGCATAAAACGGCAATCAAAAGCTGCATGCGGTTTGTGTCAAAGCCAACAGCACGCCGTTGCGGGTATCCAAAATATGTTTTTGAGCATAATGCCTGTATTTGAATAAGAAATGCACGACTGCCCTCCAAAACGACAGAAGTGGTTGTGCCTGCTATCCCTGATTCGTCATGGGATATAAACACTTGGCTTGGATTTTTGACTTCGCATAGCCCTTTGTCGCTCATTTCAAATACACCAAGTTCATTGGTTGAGCCAAAACGGTTTTTAGCTGTCTTAAGAAGGCGGTAATAATGGTTTTGGTCGCCCTCAAGGTAGAGGACGGTATCGACAAGATGCTCGAGTGTTTTAGGGCCGGCAACCATACCTTCTTTTGTGACATGTCCAGTAATAATGACGGCACTACCCGTCTGCTTTGCTGTCTCCAAAAGTTTGACCGTACACGCCCGCACTTGCGTGATGCTTCCCGCTTCATTTTGAATATCGTTGGTGTGGACAGTTTGGATAGAGTCTACAATAGCAAGAAGAGGATGCTCTTTGCGAATGCTGCCGCATATTTTATCGACATCCGTTTCTCCAATAAACAAAATTGAGTCAGTGGACGAACTCTTTTGTTGCAGGCGTTCGTAGCGCATCTTCACTTGCTGACCGGATTCCTCACCTGATGCATAGAGGATGGGGCGTTCTAGTGTAGAAGGAAGCGCAAGCGATAGCTGCGCTAAAAGGGTAGATTTTCCAATCCCCGGCTCTCCGCCAAGGAGAATAAAGCTTCCGGGCACAATGCCTCCGCCGAGCACCTGGTCAAACTCTTCAATTCCTGTTTGCAGGCGGGGGACTGCATGCATTTCGATCGTAGAAAGCGGAATTGCATCCGCCGATAGTGCGTTGTGCTGTTTTTTTTGTTCAACTGCGCCTTTCGACTCCTCGTGAAGCGTTCCCCATTGGCCGCAGTCAAGGCAGCGCCCGGACCATTTTTGGCTTTGGGCGCCGCAGTTGGAACAAGCAAAGAGGGTTGTTATTTTTGCCATAGATTAAGTATCATCACTGATCAATCCATCTTAACGAGCTTTCCAGTTCCGTCAAAATTCGCCGGATTCTTTAGACGTTGAAAAAAACGTAAGCCGCCATCGGTTGACCAATGCTTAAAAACAGTACAACCGGGCTTACAATCATTTGCAACATATCCGGCGAAACCCATGCGCTGGTATCGCGGATCTGCTGAAAAATTATTCATGACATATGCCGATTCATCGACATTGAGACATGTTCCGCGTACTGACAAATCCTCGAGAGATTTATGTGGGCAAACACCATTATATCGAAATAAGATATTTGCAATAGCGCCATGAGAGTCTGTTCCGTCATTTGTCGCCTCTGTTAATGCAAATGTTGTTGATCGATCTGTATAGTTTGAAAATGATGGGTATCTTTCTTGAGCCTTTTCTTTCATGACGCGAGCCGCGCAACGAGCATCGTTTAATTGCGTTTTTCCGCTTGCACATTCCGGACACTTTGAATCAGAAGCGTTGCATATTGCAAAACCGTTTAATATTGATTTGTCACCTCTGTTTCCGGCTTCCTGATAATGAGTCGTCGCAATAAGCTCCCATGGAATATTTGTCATTTGCGCCACTTGTTTATAAAGAGCCATATTTTGATTAATGCGGTCTTTGATGCCACCAGGCACATCAATGGGTGTTTGTTGAATTTCTTCAAAATTTGGACTTTCAATGGGTGTTTGTTCAATTTCCAATTCTTCCCGTTCAATCGCAGCTAATCCCATGGGTCCGAATGTTACAAGCTTAGGATTGATTGCAAAGAGGAATACATAGGATCCGAATGCAAGCACAAGTCCGATGAATGTGTTCGAAATCATTTTTCGCGCCTCAGTAATGGCGCCGGTATCACCGCGTGCAAACATCCAGCGGAGTCCCGCAAGGGTAACAATAAGTACGGCGAGTACGACAGCAAGCTTAATGATCCATTCATAAACGGCAACTATGTATTTGGTAATGCCGCCGCACGACAGCAATGCCTGATTTGCTTCGCAGAGCTGGATTGTTTCCGAGAGTCCCGGAAAGGGGACTTGAAAGGTATAGGAAACCCCTGCATATGCGCTACTGATGCTAATGCTGAATAGCACGATGAAGCAATATGCAAAGACAACAATTTTTTTTACTATGCATTTGGTATTCATACTTTTTATCATCCGCCGCATTTTGATGGAAGTCCGGTGTAGGGCCCGCGCGATGGAGTCGTAGGATTGTACTCAAAATGCCAAATTTCTTTTTCGTATCGCTTCCATTGTGGATCTGATGCAAAAAATATTTGTGCGAGCTTTGCAATATAGTGGCGTGATGATCCGCATTGGGAATTTGAGCCGTATGATAAGCCGGGATTGCTGCCATTTACCAAGAGACCCACATCAAGGGCGATGCCATGCCCATGATTTGATCCTCCAGGAACGGCGCAGTACCCCTTACGATCAGCCGTATTGGGATGCTGACTTTTACAATTTCCTGACCTACCGCACCAGATATCAACTTGTTTTTGAAATGGACGGTAACCAGAGCTAATTTGTATTGTATATTTTTTACCATCTTGTTGGCTTATCTGTTTTGCTGTTTCATTGAGTCGTTGTATCGCAGGAATAAGGTCTTTATGATATGAATGCCCATTTGGGTTGGTGACATTAGAATATGTTGGTATTACAGCAGTCATTGACGGATCGAGCACGCAACAGGGCGGAGGAGGACTACTGCAATTAAATGAAGCATGATCCCATGATGGTCTTGAAAGGCCGCTCAAGCCGGATACGCTACTTGGAGGCGGTGGATCGCCTGGATTTATAATATCAGCGCCAGCGTCTTCCTCGATCTCAATCTTAAGTTCTTGTGCTTCAATTTTTTTCCCAAGTAATAGTCCCTGAAATTCAACCAAATTCGGATTGATCGTCCACAGGAGCGCATAGGATCCAAATGCCAGTACAAGACCGAGGAGAGTGTTTTTGATGATTGATTTTGAAGAATCTACGCGCTTGGAATCGCCGGCAGCAGTCAGCCAGAGCAGGCCGGCGATCACCAGTGCGGCTGCGCCAAGCACAATAGCAAGTCTGATAAGCCACTCATAAACAAGCTTAATATACAGCGCTATTCCTGAACACTCAATACTACTGCTTCCCGTGCAAAGGTCGATCGAGCTTTGTGGATAATTAGGGAGGGGTACTTGCAGTTTGTAGGTAACATCGGCGAAAACCGCACTTGTGGAAAAGAAGAAAAAAAAGATACTAAAAGCGAGTACGTGCTTGAGTAGTCTATTACGGGTAGAGATATACATAATACTTTGCTTCGTTAGTAATTTCTTCCCTTGTTGCAGTAGTATTAGCTCGATGTCCAGGATCGTTAATGAGGTAATTATTTCCATCAAATCCCGTTATAACAATGAAATGGAGCGCTGAAGTAAATTTTGGATGTCCCGTTCGAAGAATAATTGGCTTACCCCCTTTTATAAGTTGATCAGCTTCTGTAAAATTATTTATCATTTTAAAATTAAGGCCAAGTTGAGACATTCGTTTGAATTTATTAAAATCCGTGGTATTATCACGTCCGTTCAAATTAAAAACATCAAGCGGCGTAACGTTTTTTCCGTAATATTTTGCAATCATTGCATAGGATGTTATGCCGCATCCGCCTGCCCGCACCGTTGTTCCGGTGCGAGGATTAGGAATGGGACCCCATGGAGCTTGTGCTTGGTTATAATAGGGCACATTGCTTCTTCCGGGTTCCCCCGAGCCCGGCCCACTCGCACCAGGAGGAGCCGTGGCGCCAGGAGAAATTCCGGGGTCGGGGATATCGTTCTGTATAAGGTCTTGTTCATCGATTACTAATGTTTCTTCTTGAATCTTTTTCCCAAGGTTTAGCGTTCCAAGCTGTACAAGGTTTGGATTGATTGCCCATAGTAACGCATAGGAGCCAAGTGCCAACACAATACCCCAGAGCGTATTCTTAACCATGGTAAGAGCTTTTTCTGTTTGTTTTTTATCTCCTCGGGCAGTCATCCAGAAATATCCCGCCAATGTGAGCGTGGCAACGCCTAAGACAATAACAAGGCGGATGAGCCATTCGTAGACGACGGTAATATATTGCGCAATGCCGCTACAGGTGATATCACCCCCTGTGCCACTGCAGAGTGTAAGGTCTGTGCCTATTGAGGGGGCGGGGACTTGCA
>JBBTRI010000008.1:0-17957 GCA_038065255.1 Patescibacteria group bacterium | reverse complement strand
CCTGTGCCACTGCAGAGTGTAAGGTCTGTGCCTATTGAGGGGGCGGGGACTTGCAATTTAAGCGTTTGGTCATCGGCGTATACGAAAGATGTGCATATTCCCAGAAACAGAATAGTAATAAAAAACAAAGAAGCAAGTCGCGCTGATTTTTTACAATAACATTGAAATCGCAACATATCTGACTTACGGAACGGGTTGTCCGTTGAAAAGAGTAGGATTTGTTCCGTATCTAAACAAAACACATTTGTCGGGTTGACTGACTGCGTGGGGTATCCACTCGGTCGGCGTTCCAGCCTTAAACCCTCCATGGCCATCAGGTATTGTTACAGAAGGATATGCCGCAGACAAATCTCTTCGTGCGCCGCAGCTTTCTGTCGGCGTTATGACGCTTTGACAAAACCACCAGGATTTATTCGTTCCCGTTGCTCGCGTAGGACCTTTCGCCATACAATCAGCTTGGCTCATGGCAGTGGGTCCTTGGGCAACGGGGAGGTCGACCGCAGCGCCAGACAGATCTTGTCCAGCTTGATAGGTATGATAACAACACGTTCCCTGTGTCGTAGTCGCAACATCCCGAGTGCATTTCTTAGTACCCGAAACATCTTTGCAGATTAACCCATCTGCGCAGTGGTTAGAAATCGTAAGGTCGCATAGTGCGTTCTCCGCTAAGCGGTCTTTACAGGTATTGCTTGGCAAATCGCAGAAATACTGTGAGCCGCATCCGTTTGTTCTGCAATTCGGCGCTCCTGCTGTCTGCACGAGAAATGTACATTTGCAGACAAGCTGTGCTCCTTTGACGCATGCTTCAACAGTCTGATTTACGGTTGTTTCTGACGGAGGCGTGCATGCATCGATTGTGCCGCCGGATGATGTCCATGAGGTACCTTTACCCTCAGCAGTTTTTTTACAGATCTCCTCACATGATTCTGTAAGAGGCACCTTTTCAATTTCAAGCTCTTTACCTTCGATTTTGTCTAATCGCAAGTTAAGCGGCTGGACAAGCTTGGGATTGGTATTCCAAAGAATGGCATAGGAGCCAAACGCAAGCATAAGGCCGATGAGCGTGTTTTTGATAATCTCTTGAGATTTTTTAATCTGTTCCGATTCTCCTCCGGCGGTCAGCCACATGAATCCGGCAATGATAAACATCAGTACCGAAAGCACTACGGCTGCTCGTATAAGCCATTGGTATGCTATGGCAAGGTAAGCGGTTATGTTCTGCCCTCCCGGCTCTTTACTGAATCCCGTAATATCTCCGAGCGGAACCTGAAGCCTTAGGAGAGGCGGTTCTGGAATGGCGCTTGTTGATTCTATGGGCGCGGCAAAGACTGGCAGGGTACAAAAAAACAGGGCGTTCAAAACTACTACACCAATAAGAAAACGTTTCACCATACGTTTTGCCAATTTTAACTACTTCAAATCAATCTTATAAATCTGCCCGGTATCCTTATCGGTAAAGTAGAGGAGTGTTTCGTCTTTTGAAACGACAATGCTGCTAATCGTATGCCGTTCCGATGGTTCAGCTATTTTTGTTTTTGTGCCTGTTGTTAGGTCAAGTTTGTAAATCTCATCTTCCCCTGTATCTCCATAGGATGGCAGAAGCCCTGCGCCCGTGATGAGTTCTTTTGGCACCGCGCAGTAGGCGGTATTGTTGTTCGTAAAGGTGCATTTATGCGCCCATGTTTGCACGGTGATATGCCTTTTATTGTTGCCGATGGATTCGCCAATCGCATCAATAATCCAAAGTTCCGGATTATATTCCGATTGAGTGGTGTAGATGCTATAGAGTATTTTGTCGCCATCCGGTGACCAGATATATTCCAACCCTCTGCCATCGATAATCATGCTTCTGAAATTTTCTTTATTTTTCCCGATGAAAAATATTTTCTGCCTGTTGAAATCCACTCCCTCGCGGAAGGATCCGACAATCTGGTCTGATGGCGACCAACTTGGCGTGAACAACCCCGCTTTGGCGCCTAGGTGTTCGATACCACGCGCGCCGGTACCATCGATATTGGATATGGCGAGCCATTGGTTGTCGGGGTCATCACCAAGGCTTTTGAAGGCAAGCTGGTCTCCTGCGGGTGAAAAGTCGAACGTGTCCCAGTGTTTGGGCAAGACATACGATTTTTTGTTTGTAAAGTCGTAGACAATATTCGAAGTGTCAGGGAATTGAAACACGGCTTTGTCGGCTTGGGGAGAAAATTTTACATTATATGCGCCGGCGAATGACTGGTCAGTAAGCGGTTCAAGAACGCCGTTTGGCGTAACTCGATAGGCTTTGCCCGTGGAAGAATCAAAGGTTACAAGACTCTTTCCGTCAGAGGCTAATCGCGGATTGATGTTTTTGTTTGTCTCGAGAATCGCCATCCTCACCGGTCCCCCTTGAGCTAGCTGGGCAGTTGGCGGAAGTTCCCTGCCTACAACCGGAATGTCGGGGGCAAGGCCAACGGGGGGAGTAGGAGTGGGTGGTGTTGGCGCACCCGGTGGGATAGGGGGGCGATCAGCTCCCGGGACGGTCGGCAGTCCGCCGATAGGCACCGCGGGAACAACGGGCAGCGGAGCCGGTTTTTTGGGAGCGAAAAAGAGGAAGTAGAGAAGGACTGCAAATACGATAACAAGGAGAATAAAACCTAGTATGAGAAGTATGCGTTTCCAATTCATAAAAACTAATGCTAATGTTTACGTTTCAAAATTCTTTTTGCTTTACGTTCATAGAGATGGGCCATAATCAAATCTTTTTCTTTGTGTTCGATGGAAGCAATCCAATGCACCATGACATTAAAGCTGTTGGCGGGAAGCGCTCTGCCCCAGGGAGTGAGCTTGATAACAAATTGCGCTATGCGCAGTAATATGCTATTGGTATCACCTTTCCATACATAGTTTCTTGGCCCCCATACGAAAAGTGCAATAATAAGACCCGGGACCCAACCGGTAAATAGCATGATGATAAACCCTATGATCCCATCAAATAGGTCGGCTCCATCCACAACACTCACAAAACTAAACAAAAATTGAAAGTACGTATCGTCATGTTCCGAGGCGCGATCGCGCCGAAAACGCGCTTCCGCCAGCAATCGCTGTGCCAATCTTCTTTTCCGCGACAGTAAAGCAAGCTTAGCGCTCATGCTCTGCTGTTGCTGCATTTGCTGAAATTGCGCTTGCTGCATCGCCATTTCCTGGTCTTGTACAGCGACTCCTTGTGCCATGTTCCCTCCTTTAATGGTACATGATTATTTCCATTTTGTATAAAGTGCACTCTTTCGCACATCGCAAAGGATTGTTCCGCGCTTGTCGGGATTTCTCAATAGCAGCTCGGCAATTGCATGTTCGACTTCTTGTTCAATGATTGTCCGTAAGTGGCGCGCACCCTGGCTTTCTTGTTGTTGTGCACAGCTGATGATGTGCTGACAGGTTTTTGGCGTCCATGTGACAACAACACCTTGTTCGTTCAGTCGGGTATTGATAGAGCTCATGTGAAGTTGAGCTATCTGCAGTAAATCTTCATTTTTAAGAGGGTCAAACACAACCGTATGGGTAAGTCGACTAAGCAGTTCCGGGCTTAAGCATTCTTTTAATTCTTTTTGAATTGCATCATGGGGGGCGCTATATGTTTTTTCTCGTGAAGACGCAAAGCCCAGGCGCTTATCTTCAGAGAATAGCTTTGCTCCAATATTCGAGGTGAGAATAATAAGTGTATTAGAAAAGTCTACTTTTTTGCCCGCAGCGTCCGTGAGGCAGCCGTCTTCAAGAATCTGGAGAAGAATATTGAGAATGCGCGGGTGGGCTTTTTCTATTTCGTCAAATAACACAAGTGAGTGTGGGTGGGCTTTGACGCTTTCTGTGAGGCGTCCACCTTCTTTGTAGCCGATATATCCCGATGGCGCTCCAATAAGCCGTGAGATAGTAAAGCTTTCGGAAAATTCCGACATATCAAGCTTAACAAGGCCTTGCTTGCCGAACATCAGTCGGGAAAGTTCTTTTGCCAGTTCTGTTTTGCCCACTCCACTGGGGCCCAAGAATAAGAATGATGCTATTGGTCTTCCTGATTGCCGCAAACCGGCTTTTGCTCGTCGCAAAGAGTTTGCTATGAGGCGTTTTGCTTCGAGCTGACCAATAATTTTTTCTGAAAGGAGATCTTCAAGGTTGAGGAGTTCTTCGCGTTCACTGCGGATAAGGGATGAGATGGGTATACCTGTTGTTGAAGAGATAATATCCGCAATCTGTTCGGGGGTAATTCTGCCTATAGTGCGCGTGTCGTGTCCTTCGAGCTGCTTTTGAAGCGTCTGAATTACCATCTGGACTTCCGCTTCTTGAATTTGCACAAAATTGGCGCGCACAAGTTCGTTCTGCGCATAATACGCTTCACGCTGTTTGACCAGTTCACCCGCCTGGAATTCCGCCTGTTCAAGGGATTGGATAAGCGGGTAGCGCGTTGATTCTATTTTTATTTTTGCAGCAGCTTCATCAATAAGGTCCAGTGCCTTATCCGGTAGGTTTTTGTCGGTGATATAGCGATCAGAAAGGTGTACCGATGCTCGAACTGCCTCGGGTGCGACAGATACTCTGTGATACTGTTCATAGTGGGGGACCAAGCCATTGATAATGGCAATTGATTCTTCCAAAGAGGGTTGTTCAATGAGTATCGGCTGAAATCTGCGTTCGAGTGCGGGGTCTTCCTCAATGTATTTCTTATATTCCTGCGGTGTGGTGGCTCCAATACAGCGCAGTTCGCCCCGTGCAAGCGCTGGTTTCAGAATATTTGCCGCATCAAGCGCGCCATTTGATGATCCTGCGCCCACAAGGTTGTGTATTTCATCGATAAACAGTATGACGTTTTCATCTTGCTTCACGTCATCCAAAAGCTGCTTAAACCTCATTTCAAGTTCGCCGCGGAAGGCGCTGCCGGCAACAAGTGATGTTAAGTTGAGAGAACAGATTTTTTTGGAACGGAATACCGACGGTACATTTCCTTCTGCAATGCGCTTGGCAAGTCCCTCAACGATGGCTGTCTTTCCCACGCCGGGTGCGCCGACGAGGATGGGATTGTTTTTAGTGCGGCGCGCCAAGATGCGCATAAGCCGATCAATTTCACGTTCGCGGCCGATAACGGGGTCAATGAGTGCTGCCTGGTGTTTATCGGTCAGTTGAATGGAAAAATATTCAAGCGCAGTAATCCTTCTTGCCTTTGCAGGCTGCTGGGTATCGTGGTTGTGCTGGGAATTTTCCTGCTGAGCGGTCGAAGGGCTTTCTGCTTGAGGCATGAAATAGTCGAGTAAATCGCCGATTGTTGCCGAGTTTTTTAAAAGTGATTCAAGGTGCGTATACACCCTTTGCGGATCGATTTGGTATTCTTTGAGAATGCTCTGAATATGCTCGTCTTTACTGGAAAGAAGGCTCATGAACAAATGAGGGATATCAACAAGGGTGTGGTGGAAATTGTAGGCAAGCGTTGCAGCACTTTCTAGGATTTTGCGACTTTTGATAGAGAGGTCGATGCGGCTTTTGGGCAGATGTACAGCGGGAAGGTCGGTATTTCGCAGTACAAGATGCGTAATAAAAATTTCTGCTTCGTTGGTGATACCAAAAAACAAATGCGAAGGTTCTATTTTGCGTTTTCCTTGCGCTGCGGCAATTTGGGCAGCCTGAACAAGAACTCTGTGCAAGTGAGTAGTCGATTGTTCAATGAGTTCCTGTATGCCGAGTGTAGTGTCTTCCATAAAAGTAGGATATACTATAAAGAGGGAAAAATCAAGTTAGTCATAACCATTCTGACCGCCATGCGGACAAAGATACTTTTTTTCATAAGCATAGCAACGCTTAGCATTTTTTTGATATCCCTGGCTCTGTATAGTGGCAGGCCGGTTGTTGCTGAAGATGATGGTTGTATACCCGGCAGTGATTCTGTAAAGCTTGGCGGAAAAGCGTGGAATTCCACCATGGGCTGGATTGCACAACATTTTGATATCAATCTTGGAAGTACGAGGCGTTCGTGCGGGCTTGGTTTGAAGTATGTGCGAAAGGGTTCTCCTCTCGGGAATGTGACAGGCTGGTCGTGGTCGCGCTTTGGCTATATCTGCTGGGGGAAAACCTGTAAAGATCGCGGAGGGTTTAATAATGCGCCAGATGGCACTACCCCCTATGTACAAGTTTACAAAGATCCAAGTCCGACCGAATGTGCCGCTAAAGCGAGAGAACAAGCGAAGAAAAATGACGATTTGCGCAAAGAAATCGAAGCTGAGTGCAATAAGACCGCAGCAAACAAAGTAAAGGGTTGGATAAAAATACTATCGCTTGAAGGTAAAAAAGACGACAATGGCTGGGTGTGCCTTTCCCCTGACACCTGGACTGCGGCATCAGACCAGAAGACAGGATGCGATACAAAGGAAGGGGATCAGCGGAAAATTGAGTATGGTCTTCTCTACGACCCTGCGAAGAATGAGTTTAAGGGTAAGGCATGGAATGCGACGGTTGGCTGGATTGTATTCAGTGGCAGTACGATTGCCGAAGCAGACAGAGCAATTTGCGAAAGCAAGGCTGATGGAATCATTGCTTTGGATCCAACCCAGAATCGTGATGCGCTAATCGTGCTTTGCATTGAAGATATTAATAATTTTAGTTTTAATCGCGCAAAGCAAGCGTCGAGATGGAAAACATCCTATGTCGGCCCCGGCATTCGAGTAAGCGGAGGAAATGCGTATAGTCTATCCGGTTTTGGAAGTGGGAGTGAAAATAATGTTTCAACGGTTGATTATCTTCTATATACTCCCAAAAAAAATGCCGGTTGGCAGGAATTATGCCGTGATTTGAGCTCTGCCGCATGCAAGCAATTTTCTAAAAAAATAAAAGAAGATACCGACGACGACGATGACGACGACGAGAGAGAGTCGAAACAGCTGAAAAAACACCGTAGAACAAAAAAATTACCACCAACTTCCTCCGAAGACGATACTACCAAGACCGAAATAACACAGCCTGTCTTAAAGCGACAGGAGGGCGCGGATGCGTCATCTGCAGTGTTGCGCAGCTCCATAGGGTCTCTTGATATTGGAAAGCTTATCAAAAGAAATAGTGCAAACAAAAACTCCTACGGTAACCCGGTAAAGGTGCTCGAAAATGCAAACGTGGAAATAACCGACGCGATTCTCGATGGCGGGAACGGCTGCAACCTTATTGGTGGCATTCAACATTGCAATGCGCTTTCCAATACTGTTGTTGTCATAAACAATAAGGATTTCCATGTTACCAATCCCATGAAATTTCTTAATATCGCCGATGCGGCTCAAGGAAAGGGGGGTGTTACGTTTGTTGTTAACGGAGGTAATCTCAAGATAGATTCCAGCCTCTACTACGAATCATCGCAAGTTAATCAGCTTACTAAGCTTGCTTCTGTTGCATGGATTGTCCTTAAAAAAAGCGATGATACTACAGGTGTAACGGGGAATATCTTTTTTTCCGATTGCATGAGTAAAAGTATTAATCAATATACATCTCAAGCTGTCGGTGTTTTCTTTGCCGAGAATAAAATGTATACGGGCACCGGAAAGTACGAAACGGTACGCAGTGTTTCTGGTGCGATAACGAGCAATGGAAATGATTGTTCCTTTGCGGCAGACGGAGCACTGCCACTTCTGATCAATGGCATGATGATTGCAAAAGGGTTTGTTTTCGAGCGAGTTTATGAAGGCGACGGGTCGGAGGAAATCAGCTATGACGGCAGGCTTCTTGTGAGTATGCCCCCGGGATTATCGGATGTGATGAAAAAAATGCCCACATGGTCGCCGTAGCGTACGAGATATGGTATACTTATGATAGGAGCGCATGAACGTTATTTTTGATTTTAACCACAATGGGATTGTTCGGAAAAAAAGAAGTAAGTGTTATCGGAGTTGATATTGGCACGTCAAGTATCAAGCTTATCGAGCTGCGGAAAAAAGAAGGCGTAGCTGAGCTTGTTACCTATGGGTTTGTAGACCATTTCGAAGGGGAGATATTGGGTATTGAGCGGCAGGATACGACAGCGATAGCACATTTCATTAATCAAATCTTTCAAAAAAGCCAGTGTAGCACTGCTTCTGCTATTGCCGCCCTGCCGACGTATTCTGTTTTTACATCACTTATGACACTGCCGGCGATGAAGAAAGAAGAGCTTGCCTCCGCAATCCATTGGGAGGCGAAGAAAATCATCCCGCTGCCGCTTGAAGAAATTGTTCTTGATTACCGCATACTCAATGCGCCCCCCAAAAAAGGCGGGTTTGGGATTTCTATCGGGAAGAAAAAAAAGGAAGAATCAAAAGAACCTGAAGAACAACCGCAATACAAGATATTAGTAACGGGAGCATCACGGGAAATGGTTAATAGGTATACTGAGATCTTTCAGAAAAGCGGACTTACGCTGAAAAGTCTTGAAACGGAAATGTTTGCAATAGCACGGGCGTTGGTGGGTGACGATACTGGCGAGCATATGATTGTAGAGATTGGTGCAGCAACGACAGATCTCATTATTGTGGAAAATGCCGTTCCCTTTCTGGGACGCAGTATTGAATCGGGAGGGTATGCCATGACACGAGCCATTATGAATAGCCTCAATATCAACCAAAAAAGAGCAGAACAGCTTAAAAGGGATATAGGACTCCTGTCGTATGATGAATCTTCTGGCGCGGGAGGCGTACCGGATATTTTAAAAAGCAGTATTGAACCGATTCTTCACGAAATCCGTTACACGCTCGACTTGTATCGAGATCATGCAGTCAAGCCATCCGACAAAGCAACAGGAGCCATTGAAAAGATTATTTTAACCGGAGGTACGGCATTATTGCCGGGTATTGCTGATTATTTCTCAAAAGTTCTTGATATGCGCGTGGTGTTGGGAGATCCATGGGAGCGTGTGCATTTTCAACAGGATCTTAAGCCGTTATTGGCAACAATCGGACCGAAATTTTCCGTATCAATCGGTCTTGCGCTCCGTGAAGTACTTTAGCATAAATACTACCTATGCCTGAAGATGTAAATTTTCTTAACCTTGCGCTAACGCCGAAGCGCGATGAAGAGAAAGAAAAAAAAGAGAAGAAAGCGAAACGGCCGGACGGCAAGTCTGCAGTAACGGTGAATTTGGCGACCAAAGAAATCATGAAGGAAGCAGCCAAAAAGATTGAAAAAAAGAGTATTAAGACCGTTACTATCAGTGTGGTAGCCGCATTGGCGCTTGCAGCGCTTTCCTATGGGGGAGTGCTTATTTATGGTCAGTTGCAAAAGCGGACATTTGAAACGGTTACAAGTCCCCTGCCCGATGTTGAAAAAGAAATTAGCAAACTTGAAAGCAGGTCGAAAGAGCTTATTGCATTCCAGTCAAAGCTTGTTGCTATTAAATCATTGTTCGATGAACACCTGTATTGGTCCGATGTGTTCAAAAAAATCGAGAATGCTACACTGCCCGAAGTCTCTTATATCAATATTTCTATAGCTCCCAATATGTCGATAAGCGTGAATGGTGTGGCGAGAGATTATACGACGCTTGGAAGGCAACTTATGTCGTTTACCCGATCAAAAGAATTTATCAGTGGCGCAGAAATATCTAATGCTTCCGCCGTTCTTGATTCGGAAGGAAAAATTAGCGGTGTAAATTTTTCTATGAATTTAGTGCTTCAAAAAAATGCTGCGCAACGAATTTCCACTAACAGATGATTTTATGGCAGGAGAAAAAAAACAACTTATCAATCCAGCTGCGACAGTTCTTGGCAAGGTGATGCCTGTTGTTATTGTTATTATTTTTGCAAGTATCTTGGCGCCGACGTATTTCTTTCTGCTTAAACCAGAATTAAACAAATACCTTCCCGGAGGAGGCAGTAATATCGACACAGCTCGAGAGCTTTTGGATAAAAGGAAAATCTATGCAGCACAGCTCCGTCCCCTTGAAGACTTGTATGATGAATATGGCAACGGATCGCAATCCAATATTATTGATACCATAGTGCCGTCAGGTCTTGACATTCCGACTATTTATGCTATCTTCGAACGTTTTGGCCGTGAGATGAATGTTGGTGTGCAATCTATTGATATCGGAAATCTTGAAAGCGCGTCGTCGTCAGTACAGGGCGTCAAATCATCCATCATCAGCATGAAGATGTCGGGAGTGGGATATGAAAAAATGAAAGAGATACTCCATTATTTGGAAGTGTCAATGCGCTTGACAGATGTGACAACAGTTGACTTCGATCCTCGCGGAAAGTTTCTAAGCCTTACGATGAGGGTCTATTATAATGAAACGAAGTAATAAAACAAGCTATGCCATTTGAAGAAAAAAAAGTCGAAGGTACTAAAGAAACCCACAAAGGAAAACGTCTTACGCGCGATCAGTTTCTTATTGTCGTTTCCCTGATAAGCATAGCCGCAACTGTTGCAGTACTTTTTATGATCGTGAAGAAAAATGCCCCACCGCAAGTGGTAGTGGGTGAAATGGAGCAAAAAGCGAAAGTCATTATCAAAAAAGTCGATTGGAGGAAATCACTTATTGACACCGAGTTGTTTCAACAGTTGAAAAACCCTCTTCCCACTCCTATTGACGTGGGAGTGGTAGGCAATCCAAAACCTTTTAGCGAATAATTTCTATTGTGTGCCGCTTATAACACCATTCAATCAAAGCCAACAGAAGCTCTTTCAGTTCCTTTTGGAAAAGAAGGCAGTTGCGGGTGACAAAATCCAAATTATTCTTGATGAGGCGCGAAAAAGCCACACTGATCCGGAAGAATTACTTGTCAAACGCGGCCTTTTGAGCGCGAAAGACCTTGCGGCAGCTAAAGGCGAGCTCTATGGGTTGCCGTTCATTGATTTGGAAAAAGAAAAAGTATCATTTGAGATTTTATCAACTATTCCCCAGACTGTTGCCGAAAACTATTCCCTTGTCTTATTTGAAAAGAAAGATAAGGAGGTTAAGATTGCGCTTGTTGATCCCAGTGATTTTCGTGCGTTGGAAGCTATTGATTTCTGGGTAAAAAGCGAAGGGTATAAACACAAGCTCTATATCACGACGCTTGCGGGATACCGCAATGTATTGCGCGGATATGTCGAGTTCAAACACGAAGTAGCAACTGCTCTCAAAACGCTCGAAACGGAAAAAGTGGTTGTGGCAAAACGCCCTCGCCTTTCTGAAATTATCCGCAAGGCTCCCATCGCACAGATTGTTGCATCTATCATTCAGGAGGCAGTAAGTGTGGGAACATCAGATATCCATATTGAGCCGGCTCAAGATGAATCACGGATTCGTTTCCGTATCGATGGCGTACTACAGACTTTTTTGACATTATCGGCAACACACCATGCCAATATTGTTGCGCGCATTAAGGTGCTTGCACAATTGAAAATCGATGAAACGCGCATTCCGCAAGACGGCCGCATCCGTTTTGTCGCCTACGGTGAAGATGTGAATCTTCGCGTTTCCACGCTGCCCATGCTTGGCATGCATGAGAAGGTTGTGATGCGTATCCTGCCTACAACAGAAAAAGTATTTACTCCCGAGGAACTTGGTTTTTGGCAGCATCCGTTGGATGCGCTTAAGAAAATTATGGAACGTCCAAGCGGCGTGGTGCTTGTAAGCGGACCGACTGGATCCGGCAAATCAACGACGCTTTTTGCAGTGCTTTCGGCGCTCAATAAAGAAGGCGTTAACATTACAACACTGGAAGATCCGGTTGAATATTTTATGAAAGGCGTCAATCAAGTCCAGATCAACACGGAAGTCGGCCTTACGTTTGCGGGAGGCCTGCGCGCTATCTTGCGCCAAGATCCGAATATCGTGATGGTCGGTGAAATTCGCGATCGTGAAACCGCGGAACTTGCAACTCAAGCTGCTCTTACCGGACACTTTATGCTTTCCACTATTCATGCCAAAGATGTCCTTGGGGTTATCCCTCGCCTTATTGATATGGGTGTAGAGCCGTTTTTGATCGCAGCTTCATTGAATACCATTTTTGCCCAACGGTTGGTGAGAAAGCTCTGTCAAGAATGCAAAAAGGCTGCTGATTTACCCCCACATCTTGAGAAAGAATTCCGGACAGAAATAGAAGCAATTACTTCAAAAGATATTCTTACTGATATTCCTTTAGGGGCATCGTTGCAATTTTACCGCCCTGGCGGATGCGACAAATGCAAGAATAGCGGTTATAAGGGTCGGACGGTTGTGTCAGAGGTGCTTGGTATGTCCCCCCAACTTGAAGAATTGATGGGTAGGAAATTTTCTGTTGACGAACTTCAAAAAGAAATGAAGCGGCAGGGACATGTGACATTCAAACAAGACGCGATTCTCAAAGGCCTTAGGGGGTTTACAAGTATTGAAGAAATCTTGCGCATCAGCCGAGGGGATTGACCTCTTGCGTGGCTTCGATTCGCATGGTAGGTTTAGAAGTGTTATTCCAATCGAAAGGTGGGAATCCTCTTTAATGCACATTACGTACTGACAATGGACACAGCGCAAACATTAGCATTCCGAAAACTCTTAACGGAAAGCATAAAGAAAGAAGCAAGCGACCTTCATATTAGTGTTGGTTCGCGGCCAATGATCCGTATTGATGGCTCACTCCATGATATGGAAGAAGAAGACATTTTTACTGAAGATTCAATTAAATCAATTGTTGAGTCGGTGCTTTCTGCTGCCGAACGCGAGAGCCTGGAGCAGAAACGCGATTATGTCCTGGTAAAAGTGTTCGACAATAAAATCAGAACGAAAATCCATTTTTTTTATCAAGAAGGTTTTTTGACACTCTCGATTCGCTTTCTTTCGTTGAACCCCGTGACTCTCCATGAGCTTAATATGCCGCAGGTTATTACAAAACTTTCGGCATTAACGCATGGGCTCATCATTGTGGCAGGGCGGTATGGTTCGGGTAGGACTACGCTTGCCGTATCGCTTTTGGAGGAAATCAACCGTACGCGCGTGGAGCATATTCTTACGCTTGAGCGGCCGATTGAATATAATCTTGTGAGCAACAAAAGCATTGTCGATCAGCAGGAGGTTGGCCGCGATGTAAAAAGCTTTGAAGACGGACTCGCAAGCCTTGACGATGAGGATGTTGACGTACTACTTGTGAGCGAACTCTCATCCGCTGAATGTACGCGCTCGGTGCTGGAGCATGCAAATGCCGGCATGCTTGTGATTGTCATTATTGATACCGATTCGGCAAATCGCGCAATTGAGCGCCTCATTGCGATGTTCCCCGTCCAAGAGCAGGATTATGCGCGCCAGTTGGTCACGGGTACATTGCAAGCTGTTGTCGTACAAGCGCTGGTGCCGCAGATGGGCGGCGGGCGTATTCCTGTCCATGAAATACTCCTCAATAATGCTTCAGTACGATCATTTATTCTTTCTAATCGTTTGCAGCAGCTTGGCAATGTCATTGCGTCTTCTCGGGCGGAAGGTATGCTGAGTTTTGATACTGAACTCGCTTCCCTCGTGCGCAGTCAAAAAGTATCGCTTGAACATGCGCAAGAGATCGCGCGAAGCAGAGATGTTTTTGACAGTTTGGTAAAGGGATATATTAAATAATACGATGTATGGTAGAAAACATGGATGCGCTTATTTCACTTTGCAAACGGAGGGGTTTTGTATTTCCGGGCAGCGAGATTTATGGAGGACTTGCGAATGCATGGGATTACGGCCCTCTTGGCGTAGAGCTGGAAAACAATATTAAACAATTGTGGTGGAAGCGATTTGTTCAGGGACGCGATGATGTTGTCGGTGTGGATTCGGCACTTATCATGAACCCGAAGGTTTGGGAGGCTTCGGGACATATTGCAACATTTAATGATCCGCTTGTTGAGGATAAAAAAACGCATGAACGCTTTCGACTTGACCACCTTCTCGAAGAGCATGGTGTTGCAGTATCGGGCATGACGTTTGAACAGATGTCGAGTAAGGTGCAGGAGTTGGGTTTAAAATCGCCTGCGGGTAACGAACTGACGGAGCCGAAACAGTTCAATATGATGTTTCGCACGCATCTGGGGCCCGTAGAGGATAGAGATAATGTGGTCTACTTGCGCCCGGAAACAGCCCAGGGGCAATTTGTGGATTTTAAAATTATTCAAGAACAGATGCGCCTGCGGCTTCCCTTTGGCATTGCGCAAATCGGCAAGGCATTTCGCAATGAGATTACGCCGGGTAATTTTATTTTCCGTACGCGTGAATTTGAACAAATGGAAATAGAGTATTTTGTACACCCGAACGATTGGCAGAAATGGTTTGATTTCTGGCTTGATTTGCAAAAGCAATGGTGCAAAGACGTAGGACTGCCGGAAAGTGCAACAAAATTTGTTGAGATTGCCGAATCTGATCGCGCGCATTATTCAAAACGCAGCGTTGATACCGAGTTTGTATTTCCATTCGGACAGAAGGAATTATACGGATTGGCCTATCGAACCGATCATGATCTTTCAAGCCATGCAAAATTGTCCGGTAAAGATATGTCGTATCGCGATCCGATTACAAATGAAGTATTTGTCCCACACTGCATCGAGCCAACATGGGGTGTGAATCGTACGGTGCTCGCAGTGCTCTGTTCGGCGTATGAAGAAGTGGACGCTCGAAGCGGTGATGATGGGGCCGTCCATGAAAAAGAAGTGGTCCTCCGCTTACCCAAGAGCCTTGCTCCGATTAAAGTTGCGGTGCTGCCGCTCTCGAAAAAAGAACCACTTGCAACAAAAGCCCGCGAGATTGCAACTTCTCTCAAAAAGAATTGGATGTGCCAGTATGATGAGACGGGTTCGATAGGCAAGCGCTATCGTCGGCAAGACGAAGTCGGCACGCCCTATTGTCTTACGGTTGACTTTGATTCGCTGGAGGATCAGAAGGTAACCGTGCGTGATCGCGATACTATGGGTCAAGAGCGCATCGGCATCGCAGATCTCACGCCATATTTTGCAGGATTATTAGGATATTAATTTTTTTGTACCTTTATGAATATAAAGCATCGTCTTTCCAATAACGTCCGTGTTCTTCTTTCTCCCCTCAAAGACACACAAACAGTTACCGTGTTGGTTATTTTTGCGGTTGGATCCCGCTATGAGCAGAAACGGATAAACGGCATTTCGCATTTTATTGAGCACATGATGTTCAAGGGTACGAAAAAACGCCCCAATTCGTTAGCGATTTCCAAGGAGCTTGATGCAACGGGCGCATCATATAATGCGTATACGTCAAAAGATGTTACCGGATACTGGGTGAAGATCAGCGCGGATAAGCTTGAACTTGCTCTCGACATTGTCTCTGATATGCTCTACAACTCAAAATTCGATGCAAAAGAAATCACACGCGAAAAAACAGTGATCTGTGAAGAATTGCGCATGTATCGTGATAACCCCGTCATGCACATCGACACTGTGTTAGAGCAACTCATGTTTGAGGGTTCAAGCTTGGGGTGGGATATCGGCGGGGAAGACCCCATTATCATGGCGTTAAATCGCAAAGATATGGTGGAGTTTCGTGATGCGCATTATTCCGGCGGAAATGTGGTTGTTGGTATTGCCGGTAATGTTGATGAACAAAAAGCATTGTCGCTATCAAAAAAATATTTTGGAAAAGCATTCAAAAAAGAAGGAGAAGCCGCATTTGAAGTATATTCCCGATTGCAAGCGTCAAGGGCGAAAGCGATTATCTACCACAAAGAAACGGAACAGATTCAACTTATGCTCGGCTTTCATGCCTACCCCTATGGACATGTCGATCGGGAAGCAGTTGAATTGCTTGCAACGATTCTTGGCGGCACCATGAGCTCGCGCCTGTTTATTTCCATACGGGAAAAGCATGGTCTTTGTTATTCAATTCACGCGAGCCACGAGAGCTATCATGACACGGGCGTATTTTCCGTGCAATCGGGATTGGATAAATCGCGGCTTGAAAAAGCAATCCCTCTTATTCTTGCCGAACTCAAAAAAGTCCGAGAAAGAGGTGTGACAGCTCAGGAGCTGAAGCGCAGTAAGGATTATAAAAAAGGAAAGCTCGCCATCAGCTTTGAAGATTCTTCGAATGTCGTGTCGTGGTATGCGCGCCAGGAAGTGCTTACTGGCGCGACACTTACACCGGAACAAAAATTAAAGCTTTTCAATAAGGTTACCCAGAAAGATATCATGCGTGTTGCAAAGAATCTGTTTCAGACAGGAAATATTAATCTCGCACTGATCGGACCGTATAGGGATGCAGCACCGTTCGAGAAGCTATTGAAGTTGTAATTTTACATCAAATCGTTCAGTAAGCTTCGACCAGTCATTTCCGGCGAAGCTTTCAGTTTGATGAGATCGAGCATGGTTGGCGCAACATCAGCCAAGATGCCAATCACATTTACTTCATGCCTGAGCATCTCTACTTCTTCAGGTGTTCTGTCTTTTCGTCTGCTTTCATCGATAAAATAGAACGGCACAGGCGTGGTTGAGTGTTCTTTGTCCACGCGCCCCGTGACCATATCGACAAGTCCTTCGGCGTTTCCGTGGTCAGCCGTGATCATGGTAATCCCACCTACTTTTTTGTTTGCTTCTACGACCTTACCAACACATTCATCTATGACTTCAACTGCTTTGACCGTCGCTTCGAGATTTCCTGTATGTCCAACCATATCGGGATTAGCAAAATTCACAAGGCAGAAATCGTATTTCTTTTTTTTGATGGCGTCAACGAGCTTGTCTGCAACTTCGTAGGCGCTCATTTCTGGTTTGAGGTCATACGTTTTTACTTTCGGAGAGGGGACGAGGATGCGATCTTCGCCGGGATATGTTTTTTCTTCTCCTCCATTGAAAAAGTAGGTAACGTGGGCGTATTTTTCCGATTCTGCGATGCGGAGCTGTTTCATGCCTTGTTCGGCCAAGATCGCGCCAAATGGTTTTTGGATATGCTGGGGCGGGAAGGCAACATGGGATGGGAGTCCTTCTTCGTATTCTGTCATGGTGGCGAAAAATATATTGCCAGGGCGTTTCTCGCGCTTAAATCCATCGAAGGAGTCCCCAACACCGATGGCTCTAGCAATCTGGCGTGCGCGGTCTTCGCGGAAGTTTGAAAAGATCACTGCGTCGTTATCTTGAATCAGCGCGATTGGATTTTTCTTACGATCGATGATGCAGACCGGTTCAAACATTTCATCATCGATTTTTTTTGCATATGCGTCTTTGAGGGCAGCGATCGGATCCGTGCTCTGAGATCCTGTGCCAAGCATGATGAGGTCATACGCGCGTTGCGTGCGATCCCATGCATTGTTACGATCCATGGCGTAGTAGCGGCCACAGAGTGTTGCGATAGTGCCGGTTTTCAATTCTTTCATTGTTTTTTGCAAATCCTGGATAAATCCCACACCGGCTTGCGGAGCAGAGTCGCGTCCATCGGTGATCGCGTGCACAAACACATCTTTGATTTTCTGTTCTTTAACCAAGCGAAGCAGGGCTTTCATGTGTTCAATATGCCCATGCACTCCGCCGGTGCTGGTAATACCCAAGATATGCAGGCGAGATTTGTTTTTTTTCACGTGTTCAGCCGCCTGGACAAAAATTTCATTTTTATAAAACGTTTTATTCTCGATAGAGATGCCGATTCTCGGCAGACTCTGATAGACGACAAGCCCGGCGCCGAGATTCAAATGGCCCACTTCGGAATTTCCCACTTCGCCCCAGGGCAACCCAACGGCGACGCCCGATGCATCAAGTATTCCATAGGGGTAGTGCGCAAGCAGGTCATCCATGACCGGCTTTTTTGCCATGGCGATTGGATTTTTATCATCGATTGGGCTAATACCGAATCCGTCGAGAGAGATAAGGACAAGAGGTTGGAGCATAAAAAATTGCTATTACATTACACTAAGAATACCATATTGCTTTAACATCAACAATGAAGTGTCAACATTTTGCAAACTTTAACTTTTCTTGACAAAGGTTCAACCTTTGTTAAACTTGTATATAAGCATTGAAATTCTTAAGTATCATATATTTTT
>JBBTRI010000007.1 GCA_038065255.1 Patescibacteria group bacterium | reverse complement strand
TCGGAGAGGGAGGGATTCGAACCCTCGATACCCTTTCGGATATACATGATTTCGAGTCATGCGCTTTCGACCACTCAGCCACCTCTCCATGACTATCAAAACAAATCTGAATGTGATCCTATGCGATGAAGATAGACCACTCTTTCCTTTTGGTCAATGGTATAAATTAGTAATATATCAGGTTGAATGTGGCACTCAAGACACCCTCTGTATTTTCCCATGAATAGATGTGTCTCATACCGCCGTTCGAGCGGCTCTCCGTTCAATAACAGGTTGAGTGCATGCTCAAGCGAAGCTCGGTCAAACTCAGGATTTTTGCTGACTCGCTTATAATCCTTTCGAAACTGCTTTCGGCGCAGGAGATCAAACATACACACATCATCCTTCGAGATCGGCCATTAAACCCCTCACAGAAGAAAACCGTTCTCCCGTTGATGGCTTCTCATTGATTGCGCGAAGCAGAATGCGCTGATTTTTTGGCGACATAACATGTGGATGCATACACGCATTCAGCTCAAGGGGAACCGACTGCGTTCGTTCAATCTGCTTACAGAACATCTTGATTGCTGTGCTCATATCAAGCCCCAGATCGTCAAGAATATTTCGAACGGCATTTTTTGTTTTCGTTTCAATACGCACCTGAATTTGGGTCATTCGAGGTTGGGGCATATGTAGTTACGCTATGGATCGTGATAGTACTGTATTGTATTTACAATACATTGTCAATACACCTATTTTTTTCCTTTTTTCTTCTTTCCCGGCACTGGATCAACGCGCACCTCCTGATCAATGCCGCCAACATACTCTTCACCCGATTTCACGTAGACTTTCTGCTTTCCATTTACGAACGAAAGGGTGTGCCGATAGAGCCCTGGTTTTGCAGGTATGGCGAGATTGAATGTTAGAGTGGTTGTTTCCCCTGGTTTTACTGTTTTAAGCGATTGTATAACGCGTGCGTTTTTCCATTTTGTACTGCGAAATGGCGAAACCCCCTTGCCATCAATTGCTTGTGTAGTCAGTACGGCGTTCTTCCATTCTCGTATACCGGTATTTTTTATCACGAGTGTTGTTTGTGGCTTCCACCTCACTTGTGCCGTTGGTGCATATTCCAGTTTCACCACCTCTGCATCGTATGCGGGCTTTACTGTCACAACAAGCGGTGTGTAATCACTGCCGGAAACTTTTTTTTCTTTCACAAGAAGGATGGTTGTTTCTTGAAATATCCCAAGATACGGAACACTTACAAGAAAAGAAAATGTCGCCTGTTCTCCGGGCGCTACCTCTTTTTCATCAAACGCAAATTGCCCATTTGGTTTCTTCCACGAACGGTCTTTGAGATCTGATGTGATCCCTTCACTGTTTTGCAGCGCCAAAAGAACTTCCCCCCGCTTCCATGGTGTCGTTCCTTTATTGGTAAAATGAATGGTTATTTTTCTGCCCGGTTCATCGGTAATTTCAGGAGCGCCGTCTCCTTCGGTACGTAGTGCCGCAAGCTCAAGACCCGTATTTACCACCTGTACACTTGCATCGCTTGAGGGAATCCAACCCTTCTGCCCCAGGGCCAACGTGAACGTCTGCTGAGAGATAAGTTCATCCGGAGGATCAGCAAGCTTCATAACAAATGTCCCTGCGCGCCGAGGCTCAACATTTGCCGCCGTAAGCTTTCCCTGTGCAAGCGCCGTCTCAACCGGTGATTGTGAAGCACGCTCCTCGCGACTGGCAAGATGCAATGCTTCCAATGAAGCAATTTTTTCTTTGATTGCACTTGATGTGATTACAAGCGGCGCCTCTCCATAACCCCGCCAGGTAGTCGTTCCCGTATTCCAAAACATCGCCGTTACTTCGCGATCGTCATCTTTTTTCATTTCTACTACTGCCGGGTTGAGTGTGATTTTTTCAGCTGCATATTTGCGTGGAATATCGCGAACAAGTGTACTGTACGCCTCGGCTGCATCTCGAACAACAGAGGGCATATCCGCATAGAATGCGCTTCCGGGACAATCAGTGCAATCGAGGTCACGGTGCGCCAAAATATTCGGATAAACAGCATCGATAAAAAATCCTGAACCTGACGGATCGATATCAAATTCCCATGATTTTTGCGCAATGAGCTGCACAAGACTATCGCGCGCCTGAAACGATGGCGTATCGGAAGAAAACGTTCCAAGCATTGCGATACCCATACTCCCCTCATTGAGTGAAAGGTTGTTTGTGGTAAACCGCGTACACGCTTTACTGCGATGGACATGTCCCGCCACCACGCCATCGCCGCCAAATCTGCCTTCCCAAATTTTTCCAGCCGGATCAATAATATAATTATAACCAACATCCCCCCATTTTTGGGAATAGGTATGATACGAATAAATGCCGCGCACTGCTTCGCGGTAATCCGCATCGGTTACAACACCGTCCCCCGTCACATCGCGCACTGCTGTTGCGGTATGATGAATAACTATTTTTTTGACGGTTGTATAGTTGCTTTTCCAAAGCTGATCCCGCCTCACCTCTTGCAGTTCAATTGAAGGATCGAGCCAATCAGAGCGCTGCATAAATGGCAGTTGTGGCAATATTGAATTCACCGCCATACGAACTCTCTGTGGTAAAAGTTTTTTTGCAGGCGGAGGAAGTGAATAGGTAATAACTCTCGTCTGCTCCAATGCCTGTGCGCTCCGCAGTTGAAACGCACGCCCTGCATGAACCACAAAAGTATATGCACCCCTTTCGGCAAAACTTCCATCGGGACGATCTTCTTCTGGGGTTATTGGCGTCCAATCAATCCATCGGCTTTCATCAAACAATCTCACATCAAGGTGCGTGCCATGCGGTACCTCAACAACTGCGTATCTGAACACTGAAGGTGCTTGAAACACCCGTGAAGTACAGATATCTTCACAGGTAAAATCTTGTGGTGAAATAGTGGTTGTATCAAAATGGATTGGCTGGGAATCGTCTTGGAAAAGGGCGCTCGCAATACTACTCATGAGAAATATTCCCGCTAGTATGGTGGCATAGAGGATAGCATGAGACATCCCGAATGACATCTGTCTGAAGGAATCTACGGACTGCGACGGCGGGAGTCGAAGAAATTTTCCAGCAGGAAAATATTCGTGTCCGACAGACAGATGCCTGAAGGGAGGATTTTTGCAATGTAAAATATTGTACACATTTCTCATAGTGCCGCTCTCCTTTGTCTATAAAGTATAAGCGCAAGCGCAAAAAACATCCACCACATAATCGCTAGGTCATTTTTAAAATACGGCACATCCACACTGCCGTGCACCAGAATCACAATCATCGCACCTCCCAGACCATATACCAGCGCTCGATTCTCTCTGCTTCGTGCAAATACAAGAAGTACAAAATACACAGCAACAAGAAAAACAACGCTTATAAGTCCATACAATCCCAGCTCGCTCCAAAAATTTAACACAATAGAGTGGGGATACAAAAAGATTTCTATTGCTTTTGCTTTGTGGTATGGCTCAAATGCTTTCTGGTATCCTGCGAGTCCCGCGCCGGTAAACCAGTGATCGCGGAGCATGGGGAGTGTTTCGCCCCACATAATCTGCCTCACTGTTCCCGACCATGTATTGAATGATAGTTTTTTAACAAGTTGATCGCGAACGACTGGTGTAATAGTAGCGATAAGCGCCCCTACTACAATCACTCGCAACACCCATTGTCGCGAGGTCTTACTCCATAAAACTCCGCCAATAACACCAGTCACAGCAAGCGCCACAAGCGCTCCTGTTGTTTGTGCGGCAGCAATACCCACAAGTAGTATGCCAACAACACCTAGCGCCGCTTTCTGTGTGATGCGTCCCCTCCCCGCCGCCAAGGCCACTACCAAAGGAATAAGGGGAGCGAGATACAACCCCACGGCATTTGGGTAGGGGAAAAAGCTTGTCGCTCGCCGCTCCGCTGCCCATGGCTCAGGGATGCCGTATCCTGTCAATACTTGGGCAATCGACACAAGCGCAATAATAACTGCGCCTATGCCGCATACCACCACCATACGCCTGATCTGCTGTGGTGTTGTGATAACCGAAATGATGATGATGAAAAAAAGAAGCGGTTCAAGTATATATGCTCGCCATATGCCAAGTGCCGCTCGCATATCAGGCGATACGACAACCGACACACTTGCAGAAATCACAAAAGCGATGATACTTACTGCAAGAGCTTTTTCGATGCGCGTTCGCACTCTGCATGCTCCAAGTAATGCATAGCGATACTTGAGAACAACAACACCTGCGAGCACTAGAAGTTCGAGCTCTAGTAGCGTTGTTGGTAAACCCACAAGAGAAAGCCTCACAAGATACAGGGGGGTTGTAGCAGCCAGTATATACACCCCATACTCAGGCGTCCGCCACGATACGATCACTAGTACGCTAAGCCATAGTATTACAGCAAACCATTCCATATGAACATGTGTTTTATTCTTGGAAATTGTCCCGAGCTTTCTTTGGCAGAACTTGCCAGTGTGTTGCAGGGTATGCGCATATCATTTGATGTTATTGGACAAGGGGATGATAGTGTTGAATTGCGCCTCTCAAAAAATGTTGACGCCAAAGAACTTATGACTATGCTTGGCGGCTGTATTAAAATAGGTTCATGGACCAAAGATATTCCCGCTCATGCGCTTTCCCCGGCACTGCTTTCAGAATATCTCGCAACAGAGCGCCCCAACAAACTCACGTATGGCATAAGTGTATCAAGCGTATCACACGTGCCAAAGAATAAAAGGATTTCTGCCCCACAATTGAAGCGCCTTGCATTAAGCATTAAAAAGGGGCTAAAACAGCAGGGCATAGCCAGTCGATGTGTTCTTCCGAGTGATGGCTCAGTCATGCTTTCGTCTGTTCAAAGTGAAAAAAACAATCTCACAAAACCCGGGGGTATTGAGCTTTTTGTCGTCTGTCATCCGGGCTCTTTCCGTCTCTATACGATTAGCGCCGTCCAGCCATTTGAGGATTGGTCGTTTCGTGATTACGGGCGCCCGCGCAGGTCAATGTCCATCGGCATGCTTCCTCCAAAAATCGCACGCATGATGGTAAATATATCCCAGTCTCCTTTTTCTGCGAACACTTCCCTTCTCGATCCATTCTGTGGAACAGGAACAATTCTTCAAGAGGGGTTGTTAAGTGGTATAAGTAATATCACGGGGAGTGATATAAGTAATGCGGCGATCGCATCTTCACGGGAAAACCTTATCTGGCTGCGAACCAACCATCCCTCCATCGCACGCGTTCAGCCATCTCTTCATATATGCGATGCGACAAATCTCCAGGATTGTTTTTCAAAAAAAATATTCAGTACTATTGTAACTGAAGTATATCTAGGGCCAATTATCCACGGCGCTGCATCACTCCCACAAAAAGAAGTGGCGGGGCTTGAATTTTTATATACTGCTTTCTTCCGCTCGTGTGCACGCCTTCTTATTCCACAAGGCCTTGTTGTTATAGCGCTGCCGTATTGGCCTTCGAGCAAGAGTGCCCCTTCTTTTTTACCATCGATTCTTTCCTCTATTGAACACTTGGGGTTCAAAAACATAACTCGTGCGCTTTTAGCGCCTTTTGCTACCCAACCTCAAAAGCGCAACTCTATTTTGTTCAGCCGTGAAGGCCAATCGGTTGGGCGCGAGATTTGTGTGTTTATGTTGCGAACCTAAACACCATAACATCCCCATCACGCACCACGTAGTCTTTTCCTTCAAGGCGCATGAGGCCCTTTTCTTTTGCGGCCAACTCAGAACCGGCATCGTTAAGATCCTTCCAATCAATCACTTCAGCGCGGATAAATCCTTTTTCAAAATCAGTGTGGATTACACCGGCAGCTTGCGGAGCTTTTGCCCCAAGAGGAATAGTCCATGCGCGCGTTTCTTTGGGCCCGGTGGTAAAATACGTAATTAAAGAAAGTGTTGCGTAGGCAAGGGCGATAAACTGATCCAGTCCCGTCACAGATATGCCGAGCTCTGTGAGTTCATCCACTGACAACTCTGCGGCTTCTGCCTCAAGCTTCGTACAAAGCTGCACACTTGGGTGCTGGTGCTTATACGGCTCGAGTGCTGCCTGTAGATTTTTGTCTATCTCCCCGCTCTCATCGGTATTAAAAACAGTAAGAACTGGTTTTGCCGTAAGAAGATTTAATCCGGAAAGAAGTTTTTTTTCTTCGTCTGTTAGAGCAACGGTACGCGCAAGTTCACCTTTCTGAAGTGCGGTAAGTACTCTTTGTGCAACGGCGAGTGTTTGTTCTAGTGTTTTATCGTGGCTGCTTTTTAGTTGACCCGTAAGCGCTGTGATTCTTTTTTCAAGTGTTGCAAGATCGGCAAAGATAAGCTCAAGATTGATTACTTCAATATCGTCGAGTGGATGGGGTTCGGCGCTCACATGGATTACGTTAGGATCACGAAACACTCGAACCACGTGGGCGATAGCATCCACTTCGCGAATATGCGCCAAAAATTTATTCCCCAACCCCTCTCCCTTGCTTGCTCCCTTCACCAGTCCGGCAATATCCACAAACTCAACTGCTGCAGGAATTATTTGCTCCGAATGCGATAGTGTTGCGAGTGTATACAATCGCTCATCGGGAACCTTCACAATGCCACTATTCGGCTCAATAGTGCAGAATGGGTAGTTCGCAATGTCTACTTGTTTTTTGGTAAGCGCCTTAAAGAGGGTTGATTTCCCCACATTCGGCAATCCAACAATTCCGATTTTCATACATAAAGGCACATAAAAAGGGGTGTATCCTTTTGCAGGCTACCCACCCCTTTCTTGCTTTTTATCTTGATGTCAATTTTTTGATTTTCTTTTGAAGTTTTCCGAAAACAATACTCTTCGCTCTGCTGAAGTTTCCTGTTCGTATAAGTGAGAGTACATAACCAAGAACCATAGCATTTTTCCTTATAATTAAGGCTTGAAAAGATTTTAAAACCGCGTATGATGAAATATGCGGTTTCTCTTCCTTGTGACCTTTTGTATAGTATAGTATACCCCCTAAGCAAGAACATGTCAAGTGGCCTCCTGGCACAATGGCTATGTGGATAAGCTGTGGAAATGTGGAAAGCGTATGTCTGGACACTCAAAATGGGCAACCACAAAACGAGCTAAAGCTGTTGTTGACGCAAAGCGCGCCACCGTTTTTACGCGCCTTGCAAATGCCATCACGCTCGCAGCGCGGGAAAAGGGCGGCGATCCGACAACAAACTTCTCTCTGCGCCTTGCAATAGAAAAAGCGCGTGGTTCGAATATGCCAAAGGAAAATATTGAACGGGCCATCAAGCGGGGCACAGGCGAAGGTGGCGGAGTACAGCCGGAAGAAATTATCTATGAGGGGTATGGGCCCGGAGGTGTTGCGATTCTTGTTCATACGCTTACCGACAATCGCAATCGGACGGTATCCGAAATTAAGCATATTTTTTCTTCCAATGGAGGGAATCTCGGGAGTGCAAATAGTGTCGGATGGATGTTTGAAAAACAAGGGGTGCTTGGTATTTCACAACTCCCAACCGAAGAACAAGAACTTGCGCTCATTGAATGCGGTGTAAACGATATCCAAAAAAACGGGGATGAAGTTACTCTTATTACTTCTCCTCAGGATCTCCAAAAAGCAAGGGCATGTGTTGAACAATTCGGCATACCATTAGTCTTCGCGGAGTTTGACTATCGCGCCACCACTACGGCGTCGCTTTGCCAAACCGACAAAGAACGGCTTGAAGTGCTTTGCAATGAACTTGATGGCCTGGATGATGTTACTGATTATTATTCAAATGTATAAATGCCACATCGCCGTACACGCACTATTATTGGCATAGACCCTGGATACGGCAGAATTGGCGTTGGAGTTATACGCCAAGACGGCGCACAGCTTTCCTGTGTATCATATGAATGCCTCATGCCGCCAAAGGCGGTATTCGCCGACAGGCTGCTCTTCATACACACAGCGCTTGGTATAGTGTTGCAGCGCCATGTGCCGGCTATTGTCGCGGTTGAAAAAGTATACTTTTTTAAAAACATAACAACGGCGATTGATGTATCCCAGGCACGCGGCGTTATCCTCCTCACTGCCCGATTGCAAACTATTCCTCTCTATGAATATACTCCCTTGCAAGTAAAGCGCGCTGTCACAGGATACGGCAAGGCCGATAAACAGCAGGTGCAAAAAATGGTACAAATACTCTTATCTCTTCCAGCGCTACCAAAACCGGATGATGCGGCAGATGCTCTCGCGCTTGCTATCTGTGCAAGCACCGCTCCCTATAATCTTTCTTAACAGCCCTCTATGCAGATATCTTATTCCTATTCACCGTCCCATAAAAGCGGTGGCAAGAAACCAACCCTCAAATACACTCGGCGATCTGTGAGTCGCGGCACATGGCTTAAACGACTATTTGTGGTTATGGGGATTTGTGGAGCCATAGGCTCAGTGGCTTTTATTGGCCTTATAGCATATTACTCAAAAAATCTTCCTGATCCAAATAAACTCATGGATCGCGCAGTCCCGCTGAGTACAAAAATATATGACCGATCAGGAACAGTGTTGCTCTACGATATACATCGCAATGAGCAACGAACACTTGTATCGCTTAAAGACATTCCTGAAGCGCTTAAGCACGCAACAATAGTTGCCGAAGATAGGGGATTCTACCAACATAAGGGGTTTGATTTAAAAGGAATTCTACGGGCACTTGCCGTAGATATTCTGCGCGGCCGCACAGCACAGGGGGGATCGACGATCACCCAGCAATTTATTAAAAACGCTCTCCTTTCATCCAAAAAAACGCTAACGCGCAAAATACAAGAGCTTATTTTGGCATATCAAATAGAGCGCCGTTTTACAAAAGATGAGATTCTCCAGCTCTATCTGAATGAAATACCTTATGGTTCAACTGCGTACGGTGTTCAAGCGGCAGCTCAAACATATTTTGACAAAGACGTTCACAGTCTCTCGCTGTCAGAATCAGTGCTTCTAGCTTCGCTTCCAAAAGCTCCGAGCTACTATTCGCCGTGGGGGAACAACCGCGACAAGCTTATTGCGCGCCAACGGAGTATTTTGCAATCCATGGTTGAAGAAGGATATATCACGCAAGTCGAGGCAGATGACGCCCTCGCTCAACCTCTTATATTCAGAGAAGATAGGCAGTCGATTAAGGCGCCTCATTTTGTTTTCTACATCAAGCAACTCCTCACTGATATGTATGGAGAGAAAGTTGTGGAAGAAGGGGGATTGAAAATTACCACAACGCTCGATTACGACAAGCAACAGATTGCACAAGAAGCGCTAGAAAAACAGGGTAAGAAAAATATATCGATTGGTGCATCAAATGCTGCACTTGTTTCTCTTGATGCGCGCACGGGTGAAATTAAAGCAATGGTGGGTTCGCGTGATTATTTTGACGAATCAATTGACGGAAGTGTTAATGTTGTACTCCGCAAACGCCAGCCAGGATCGTCATTCAAACCCATTGCATATGCTGCGGCGTTTCAAAAAGGATACACTCCCTCAACGATAGTATTTGATTTAAAAACAGACTTTGACACAACAGGCGCCAAGCCCTATACACCTCTCAACTATTCAGGTAAGGAATATGGTCCTGTCACCTTGCGCAAGGCGCTTGCCGGTTCGCTTAATATTGCATCGGTTAAACTTTTATATTTAACGGGCGTACCATTTGTTGTCGATTTTGCCAAAAAAATCGGGTACTCATCTCTTGAAGACCCTGATCGTTATGGCCTTGCACTCATACTTGGCGGAGGTGAAGTCACGCTTTTAGAACATGTGGCAGGCTTTGCATCGCTTGCTCAAGAAGGAAAACAAATCACTCCCTATGGCTTATTGCGTGTTGAAAGCAAGGATGGCTCCGTCCTTTTTGAAGCAAAGCCTCCTCTTTTTGAACAAACATATGACCCGGAAATTGCGCGAAATATCACAAGTATTCTTTCTGATAATAGCGCTCGTTCCTATATTTTTGGAACAAAAAATTATCTCACTCTTTCTGATCGAGCTGTAGCGGCAAAAACAGGCACAACGAATGATTTCCATGATGCGTGGACGATTGGATATACTCCGTCGGTTGTAACGGGTGTGTGGGTTGGAAACAATAATAATACGGCAATGCACAAGGGCGCTGATGGATCAAAGATTGCCGCTCCTATTTGGAATGAATACATGAAGCGAACTCTTTCTGTTGATGCAATAGAAAGTTTTACTCAACCAGCTCCCATCACTACGGGGAAGCCCATCCTTGATGGTGAGATAAGCGCAGATGAAGAGCTCACCGTTGATCGGATTACCGGCCTAGCAGCAACAGACACAACTCCGCTGGATCGCATAGAGATTCGCAAAACACGCAGTATACACGATACGCTTTATTGGGTTCAAAAAGACGATCCCCGCGGCCCCGCTCCCCAACAGCCAATACAGGATCCTCAATTTATGTCATGGGAGCGTGGCGTTCAAGAATGGGTGAAAAAAAATCCACAGTCACTCGCCACTACTCTTACTCATCCTCAAGAGTCGGGGTCCCTGCAAGATCTTCCGACAATCTCAATAGAGAGCCCGTTGGATAGTGAAAACATTACGGATAATATTCTCCAGGCGCGTGTCCAAGTACAATCAAGTCGTGGTATTAGGATGGTGCAATATTTTCTTGATAATCAACTTCTTGATACTGTTATTACCCCTCCGTACACGCTCCACCATACGCTTTCTGGGGGTGAGAATGGCTTCCACACCTTAACCGCTCTTGCAACTGATGTGGCGGGCGGCATACAGAGTGCTTCTATTACCCTCAACATTCTTTTAAACAAAAAAATTCCTGTCCCACTAATTAGCACTCCTTCACAGAATCAAGTTGTACAAAAAAATGTAGAGCTCACATTCAGCGGTTCGCTGGTCATTCCCCAAGGAGCGGATATTGCACACATAAAACGGATCCTAGCTTTTGTAAGCAGCTCTTCTTCTCAAAATCCTGTTACTATTGGTTCAGTTCAGAATCCGCAATCTTCGCAATGGTCATTTCTTTGGACCACACCTTCACAGCCCGGGGATTACACTCTAACCATCCAACTACTTGACTCATTAAATACTGTTATCAGCCAGCGCTCACTATCAGTATTTGCACCCTAAAAGTAGGGGATAAAAACTTATTGCCGTATCGGCATAATAAGATATTGGTATCCGGGCTTTTCTATTGGTTTAAGGATACAGGGATTTGTGTTGTCGATAATACTCAAAAGCCCCTTAGTACTTTCCAGTGTTTGAAGTCCATCAAGAAAATATTTATAGTTAAGGGTGATTGCATTTTCAGAGCCTTGCATTTCCACCTCGAGCTGTACAACACTTTCTCCTGTTGCGGCGTTCGATGAAGAAAACAATAATCTTCCTTGATCGCGATTTGTCGAAAGGCACTGGATGTGAATATCAGAAAGGGATGATTTTGAAAATAAACTTGTGGTTTTAACAGCCTTACTGCATTCATCGACATCAAGCACTATTTTTGTAGCAAATGATTGTGGAATAATTTGTGTATAATCCGGGTATGTTCCTTGGATGCGTTTTGAAATAAGCTGGTACGAATCGCAATAAAACGCGATTTGATGTTCATTCCATTCCATGCGTATTTTCCCGCTTGTATCCTGCTGCATCATACGCAACACTTCTTGTGCGGTACGAAGGGGGATAATAACACTTTCCGTAAGGGGTATTTCTTGTGATGGAGAAAGAGTATATTCTGCAAGCCGGTATGCATCGGTTCCCACGCACACAACAGTATTTTGTTCATGATTAAATAAACATAGTAATCCGCTTAATTCTTGTTTTGTCTCTTGGGGGCTTACTGTAAAAAGCGTACATTGAAAAGCTTTTTTTAATTCCTCCGTTTGAAATTCAAATTGTTGAGGAGACTCAAGTTGGGGAATAAGAGGAAATTCATTAGGATCAAGTCCTTTAATTTTTGTTGAATAATTTTGGCATTTAACATGGAGAATATTATTGTCATGGAGTTCAATATCTATTTTTTCTTTCGGGAGAAGAGAAATATATTCTGTGAATATTTTTGAAGGTAATGCAATACTTCCCTCTTTTTCTATTTTTCCCCGTATTGAGCATGATGCTCCAATTTCAAGATTTGTCGCGTAAAGCGTAAGAAGTCCATCCTGTGTTTTAAAAAGAATTGAAGAAAGAATGGGAAGACTTTGTTCTCGTCCGGTAATGTGGCTTACAAACTGCAATCCTTTTTGAAGATTTTCTTGAAGACACGAGAAGTTCACAGAGAAGAGTAGTAATGAATTATATTAAGAAAGAAAGAAGTAGAAGTAGTAGTAGTAGGGGCTGTGGATATGAGGATAAGGGGTAAAAAGAGTGTGGTTATAAGGAGAAAAGGTGGTTGTGTGTGTGGAGAAGTAGGTGAATAAATTATGGGTTAACTCGGAAAAAGTGTGGACAAGTCTAGGGAAAAAGAATATTCACATATAATACACAACTTTATTCACAACCACTTGTTAATTAAATATTATAGATTCTTTGGCGGATGAGATCAATCTCTTCTTTGATTTTTGGACTACCGTCAATATCCTTTTTAATTTTATTATATGCATGAATAGCGGTGGTGTGATCACGCCCTCCAAGCTCCTGGCCGATAGTAGGAAATGAACATTTTGTTTCTTCGCGCAATAAAAACATTACAATCTGTCGAGGAACAGTGAGTTCCCGCTTGCGGCACCCACCGGTAACATCAAGAATATTTATATTATAAAATTCTGCAACAATATGGATAATTTGTTTTGGTGAAAGGGATTTTTTTGCCGGTGATGATGTGATAGAGGAAAGGATTTGTTTGATTTTTTCAAATGTTAGCGGTGTTGAATTTAACTGGTTATAAGCAATAACACGGTTTAGAGCCCCCTCAAGCTCACGGATGTTATTGTGAATAATTGTCGCAATATAGTTAATAATTTCATTTGATATCCCAATGCCGCGCTCTTTGCATTTTGTATCCAAAATCGCAATACGCGTTTCAAGGTCTGGTGTTGTAATGTCTGCAATCATCCCCCATTCAAGACGCGAAAGCAGACGGCTTTCAATTGCAGGAATTGCTTTTGGCGGGCGGTCTGACGACACTACAAGCTGCCGATTTGTTTGGTGGAGTGTATTGAATGTATGGAAAAATTCTTCTTGCGTACCTTCTTTACTCGAAAGGAACTGAATATCATCAATCAAAAGCACATCAACACCGCGATAGAGGTCTTTAAGTTCTTTTACGCGCCCCGATCGTACGGCTTGAATAAAATCATTTGTAAATTTTTCACATGTAACAAAAAGTACCCGCTTTTCAGGATGTTTATTGAGTATCTCGTGCCCAACCGCTTGGAGAAGGTGTGTTTTACCTAGGCCCACACCGCCATAAAGAAAGAGCGGATTATACACTTCTCCGGGCCCCCCCGCTACGGCATGGCACGCTGCGTTTGCAAGTTCACAGTATTTGCCAACAACAAAATTTGAAAACGTATATCGCGGATTTAAGTTGTTGTAGTGGACAGGAGCATCGTTTCGCATGGGCGATACAACAGACGAAACACTTGGGATGGGATATGATGATTCTTTAACAAAAGACACCTCAGTGTTTTTTGGGCGTCGTTCTGAAATCTCAACCTTATAAATAACATCCTTCACGGGGCCTTGCGAAACATTGCGAAGCGCCTTAATAATCATAGGATGGTATTTTTTCTCTAAATACTGTTTTGTAAAACCATTTGGGACACCGACAATAATTCGATCGTTTTCATATGACACAACATATGTTTCTTTAAACCAGGTATTAAAATTCGGCTTGCTTAAAAGAAGTTCAAGTTCGCCGAGAGCGGCCTGCCAAAGATGAGATGTGTTCATAGGAGCCATTTTCCAAAAATTATTGAGGGACAACAGAGTACTAAAGGATCACACTAGTGTATCACGTTGGGTTTGAGAAAGGTAGACCAAACCAAGAGGATATGATGTGTATAAATTGTGAATAACATTGACACATACGCGCACACCACCTATACTCACTATTAAATCATACTTTCTAACCATCTATGCCCAAACGAACATACCAACCCAAGAAACGGAAGCGCGCCAAGAAGCATGGTTTCCGAAAGCGCATGACGACAAAGAATGGACGTACCGTACTAAAGCGACGAAGACAAAAGGGACGCAAGCGGCTTACTGTATCATCCTAATGGTGTGCTGTCAAAAGAGAATCGCCTCAGTGCTTCAACCGACGTTGTTCGCACGCTTAAGCGCGGCAGATCATGTCCATCAAAACTATGGCTAATAAAATGGCTACCAAACAATCAACGCCATCCACGCTTCGCGTTTGTCGTTTCCAATAAAATATCAAAGCGCGCAACAGTGCGAAATACCATCAAAAGAAGGCTCCGCCATGCAGTGCGTCAGTACGGTGTTTCAAAGGTACCAAATGCAGATATTATTGTGATCGCAAAATCATTTCTTGTCAACACCCCCTTTAAGGTCATTTCAAGAGCCTTACATGAAGAGCTTTCACGTTGTTTTTATGGGCGCTTCTGATTATGAATCAACTTTCACTTGTTTCCACTATTGAACTTTATCAGCGACTCGTGTCCCCCGATCATGGAGGTTTGCGTTTTTTGCACAGAAGCGGGTATTGTAAATATTATCCAAGCTGCTCTGAGTATGGCAAACACGCCATATTGAAATACGGAAGTTTTGTTGGTCTGGCAAAAACAGCAGTTCGTATTATCCGCTGTAATCCATGGAGTAAGGGCGGAATAGATTACTTGTTATAATAGTTATATGAAGGAATTATTCGAAACACTTCTCTACCACCCCTTTTTTAATTTGTTAATTTTTTTCTATTCCGTTCTTCCTATTCATGATTTAGGAATCGCCATTATTCTTTTAACTATTCTTGTCAAAGTAATTCTCTGGCCCATTTCTTGGCAGCAGCTCAAAGCACAAAAGAGCCTCCAAGAACTCCAACCAAAAATCAAGGCGCTTCAACAACAACATAAAGACGATAAACAGGCGCTTGGCGTGGCTCAGATGCAGCTTTTTACCGAGCACAAAGTCAATCCCCTCACCTCATGCCTGCCATCACTTGTCCAAATCCCATTTCTCATCGCACTATTTTATACGTTTATCAACGGGCTGAAAGAGCATGATTTTTCCATTCTCTATTCCTTTATTCAACAGCCGCAAGTGCTCCAAGAGGCATTCTTGGGAACATTTTCCCTAACAGCAAGCCATAATATTCCTCTTGCTATTGTTGTAGGAGCCGCTCAATTTGTTCAAGCGTGGATGCTGCTTCCTAAGACCGAAGCACGCGTAAAAGGAAGCAAAGATGAAGATATGACCGCAATGATGAATAAACAAATGACCTATATGATGCCAATCATGACGGGATACTTTAGTTATATATTCCCAAGCGGCCTTGGCTTGTATTGGTTCACCCATTCATTGCTGTCTATTCTGCAACAATGGCTTTTTGTGCGCGCAACACCTGCGCCACCACCACCATCGACACTGGTAATAGATGGAAAAACTCAACCATGATTCTTACAAAAAAACAACTATTTTCACTTACTGTTATTACGACACGCGGCATAGCGCTTGGCCGCGTAATCGACATCGAGCTAGACAGCGTATCGCAAAGTATCGTAACCTATCAAGCACGCCCCTACTGGAAGTGGCGTAAGACCCTTCAGGCCGGAATACTCCCCGCTTCCTTTCGCATTCAACGATCGCATGTAGTGCGTATAACGGAAAACGAACTAATTGTTGAAGATGCCGCTATCCCTGTTGAGGTCCGGCAAAACGCGGTAGTGTCGCCTTCCAAGCGCCAAGTCCCTCAAGAAGCGCCAGCACGCGCCCCCATAGTTTAATGGATAGAACAAAGGACTCCTAAGCCTTAGATCCGCGTTCGATTCGCGGTGGGGGCAGAAAAGCGGGCCTATAGTAAAACGGTATTACGCAGCATTCGCATTGCTGAGGTCCGGGTTCGATTCCCGGTAGGTCCA
>JBBTRI010000006.1:144785-146937 GCA_038065255.1 Patescibacteria group bacterium | reverse complement strand
GCATTAAGTCGCAAGGGGGTTCAAAGAGGACACAACACGAAACTGAGGAATTTTTCCAGATGAAGAGCCAAACGCTCAACGCCAACCAGATCGCCCAGATCGCCAGTGCGGTCGCTCAGGTCATCGGCGGACAGCAGCCCGACGGCAAGCCCGGTCGCGGACGTCGCGGTGGCAAGTCGCCCCGCGGTGGTCGTCGCCCCGGCAAGCCCCAGGATCGCAAGTCCCAGACCATCAACACCCTCGACACGATCGCCCGGAACGTCCGAACCATGAGCGACGACACCGCTCACAAGACCATCACGACCCTGATCAAGAGCGTCGGTCCCAAGGTTCTCGAGATCGCCAAGCAGCAGGATGCCAAGCTGGAGTCGCCGAACGGCGTCTCTTCGCTCAACGACCTGTCCTACGGCCAGTTCAAGAACATCGTTCCCCAAGCCATGAAGGCCGCAGCCGAGAATCAGCCGGATGTCTACACCGAAGACTTCATTCGTGATGTCAAGCACATCCTCGGCCAGGTCGAGCGCAACAGCCGCGCCTTCTCCGAGATGCGCTCCAGCATCAACACGGAAGTCGCGAACGGCAAGCTCAATGTCCATCTGGCGTCCTACTTCAAGGTCACCACAGGCAAGCGTGCAAGCCTCGCCCTCCGCGGACTGGCGGCGATGAACGAGAAGCCGGCCCAGCCGACCCATTCGTTCAACGCCGTCAACGCTCAGGCGACCTTCCAGGCCATCATCGCGAAGTCCGGCAAGGACATCAACAAGCTCTTCGCCAATCACGAGAGCTCGCTGAGCGCCCTCAGCAACTTCGCCTACGGTTCCCAGCAGCTCGGCAAGTCGGTCTGGTCTCAGGCCTGCGCCAAGGTGGACTACGCGGTCGTCGCGCAGATCCGCGTCGAGTCGTCGGTCACCCAGATGAAGGTCCGCAAGGCCAGCTAGACCACCCCCAATGGCAACGTGCAACAGTTTCGAAACAGCAAATCGGGAAGCCGGTGGATCTCAGCCTCAGTGCTACGCACTCAGGTAAATCCACTTGCCAAAGTAGGGCTGCTGCGCGACCACAACCGCCTTCCATCGGTCCATCAAGATCGATGAACTAGCTTTTCGCCTCTCCAATCACTGGTGCGGTAATAGCGAGGGCGGGCCCCAGACCTCAACGTTCGAACCCTTCGAGGAACACATGCCATTCCAGGCACCTCGTATCGGGATCTCGAACAATGAGGTCTTTTTTTATTTACAATTACTGAATACTATGCCATACTTTTTTATATGAAAAAAATACGAGCACAACTCCGAGGTAAACAATTTCATGTCATTGTTGAGCGGGATAATGACGGGTATTACACGGTAGAATGTCCTCTATTTCAAGGTTGTTATACTCAAGGAAAAACACTTGATCAGGCATTAAAAAACATCCGAGAAGTTATTGAACTCTGCCTTGAAGAAAAGAATAATCAAAAAGTCCTCTCCAACCACAAATCATCTGAATTTAGCGTTCATACCATTTCCTTATAATGTGTGACAACTATTCCCACTTTTTCATTTAAAGTTGTCTTATCTACATTTGAAAAGATGGGATACTATGTCGTAAGGCAAAAGGGTAGCCATGTACGGCTTCATCATTCCCATCGAAAACCTATAACCATTCCTCATCATCGAGAAATTGGTAGAGGTTTACTTGCAAAACTTCTTCGTGACTCAGAACTCACTCTTGATGAATTTATCAAAAATACATAGATAGTATCTGTCATTTATACACTTGACAGACTCTATTGACATTTTGTAAAATATATGCTATACTGTGCCAATTAGATACATGGCATAATTTGTTCTTTTACCTGGCTATTTAAGTTCTAATGAGGATATCTCCTTTGGAAGACCCTACGGACTACGGCGGTAGGAGTCGGAGAAATTTTCCAGTAGGAAAATATTCGTGTCTGACAAAGGAGATGTCCGATATTAGAACGCATGTGCCGCATAGCGCTCTCTGAATGGGTTTTCCATTCGGAGGGCACTGTGCGGCATACCAGTACGCACATACTTCCATTAGGCATGGTGAAGTCTGATGGAAACCATCAACGCAAAAAGCTCAATACGAAAGGAAAGAAATTGAGCAAGACGGATTCGAAGAAGCTCCACATTCACGGCAACGA
>JBBTRI010000006.1:139406-144685 GCA_038065255.1 Patescibacteria group bacterium | reverse complement strand
GCCGCCTCGACCTAGATTCCCTCCCCTACCGCCCCACCAAGCGGTTGCCCGAACAACGACGTTCGGGCTTTTTTTATTGACAATCACCTTCAATCTTCTATACTTTAATATATAACTTTTGTCTTTACTTTGTATATGCAGAAAATACTTATAAATATCAAGACAGAAAAGGAAGTGAAGCGCAATGCTCAAACCCTTGCTAAAGAACTGGGGCTATCCTTAAGTGATGTCATCAATGCTGCATTGCGGAATTTCATTCGAACAAGGGAAGTATATTTTTCATCGATTCCTCGTATGACTCCTGAATTAGAACGGATTATCGGCCGAGTTGAAGAAGATATTAAGAAAAAAAGAAATATTTCAAAAACATTTACGTCTCTGAAGGACATGAATGTCTATCTCGATTCCCTACGATCCGTATGAATGTGAACTTTCATACGCAATTCCAGAAGAAGTATCACAAACTTACTGAAAAAGAACATAGTAAATTCAAAGAACGACTTGCACTCATGACCACCGACGAATTTAACCCCCCTTTGAACAATCACGCACTCCATGGGCGCTATCTTGGCTATCGAAGCATCTCAATAACAGGGGATCTCCGGGCCATTTATAAGCGCATAGGACATGACACCATTCTCTTTGTGGATATAGGATCGCATTCAAATTTGTATGGGTAACGTGTTTTCTCTCCATTCATCATACCCACTCCGCCGCGGTGTCCTCACCCTTCCCCATGGCACTGTCCAAACGCCGTTTTTCATGCCGATTGCAACGCGGGGTGCAGTGAAGGCGCTTACACCTGAAGATATTCATGCGCTCGGTGCTGAGATTATCCTTTCAAACACCTATCACCTCTACCAGCGCCCCGGCATGGATATTTTAAAAAAATGGGGTGGGCTCCATGCTTTCATGGGTTGGGATAAACCTATTCTCACTGATAGCGGCGGTTACCAGGTTTTTTCCCTTTCTAAATTCCGCAAAATCACGCCGGATGGCATACGGTTCCAATCCGAAATCAACGGCGCGACCATTTTTCTCACGCCGGAAAAAGCAATTGATATCCAGCTTGCAATAGGTTCTGATATCATCATGGTTCTGGATATCTGTACGCCCTGGCCCTGCGCGTACGAACAGGCACGCTATGCCGTAGACATGAGTGTTGCGTGGGCGGAGCGCAGCAAAAAACACTTTGAAAAACGCATGAAACAAAAGCGCCTACCCAATGGCAAAAGACCGCTTCTGTTTGCCATTTCCCAAGGCGCTCTTTATAAGGACTTACGAAAGGAGTGTATCGAAAAGCTTCTTGCCATTGATTTTGACGGATATGGCATCGGCGGCGTTGCTCCCAAAAAAATGGTAACGGAATTCGTCAGCTGGTGCACCGAACTCCTGCCAAAAGACAAACCACGCTATCTCATGGGCGTAGGACGACCTGAGGATATTGTAGAAGCGGTTGCAGTGGGCGTGGATATGTTTGATTGCGTCATTCCCACGCGCGAAGGGCGGCATGGCGTGCTGTATGTCAAAAAAAAGCCCATCAAGCTATCGCGGCATTGCAAACCGACATTTTATCAATCTATGCGCATCAAGCATGCGCGCTATGTAGCCGATAAAAAACCCATAGACCCCTCATGTGCTTGCTACACGTGCAAGCATTTTACACGAAGCTATCTCCGGCATTTATACATCATAGAAGAGTCGCTTTTCTACCGCCTTTCTTCCATCCACAACTTGCATTTTTATTTGCGCATGATGGAAGAGCTGCGAAGCATCAGCTGATCCGCATCAGCTCTTCAATAGTCGTATCGCCTGATAGCACTTTTAATAGGCCATCTTCAAAAAGGGTCAGCATGCCTTTTTCTTCAGCGCACTTTTGTACAATACTCTCGCTTTTTTCCTGTTGAACAAGCTTTTTTAACTCTTCATCGAACGTGAGGATTTCAAAAATGCCAATTCGACCCGTTAATCCAATGCCAAAACACTTATCACAACCCCTGCCGCGATAAAATTTTAATTCAGTCGGTGAATCTAATGCAACCAAGTTGCGTTTTTTGAGCTTTGCAAGCGAGCGATAGAGGCGCGCATCTTCATTGAGGGAGTCTAAAAATAGTTTATCCGGCTTATATGATTCCTTGCACGAAGGACAAATCTGTTTGATAAGCTGCTGGGAAATAATCTGATTGATCGTTGGCGCAAGAAGATACGACCGCACACCCATATTGCGAAGTCGCGTAAGTGCGCCAACTGCTGAATTGGAATGCAGCGTTGAAAGCACCACATGCCCCGTAAGAGCCGACTGAATGGTGATTGAGGCTGTTTCTTCATCACGAATCTCCCCCACCATAATAATATTGGGGTCCTGGCGCAGAATTGCCCGAAGCCCGGCTGCAAAGGTGAAGCCATGGTCTGCGCGCACCTGTGTTTGGTTGATATGCTTAATGCTATATTCAACAGGATCTTCAATGGTTTCGATACTCACCCCCTCCACATTAAGCGACTTCAGAAGTGTGTATAATGTTGATGATTTTCCTGATCCTGTCGGACCACTCACCAAAACAAGGCCGTAAGGACGCTTCATTTCTTTTTTCACAAGCGAAATATCGTCAAGACGGAAGCCCAAGTCGTGTAGACTGACTTTCTGCGTTGATTCATTCCGCACGCGCAATACGATTTTTTCCCCATAATACGTGGGCAGCACCGATACGCGGAAAATAATAGTCTCTCCAAAAACCACTTGTGAAAAACTACTATCGGCTGTTTTTGCATGTTCATCCGTACGAATACCGGCGATTTTTTTGATTACTGTGGAAAGTTCTTTAAAGAGAGGCTTTGCAAGTAAAAACTCGTCTCGCAAAAACCCATCGACGCGGAATTTTGCCATACCCGATGTGCTCTGCGGCTCCAAATGGACATCTGAGGGTTGGGAATAGTAGATATAGTCGATAAGCGCGTTCAACAATTTTTCTGAAGAAATGCTCTTTTTGGCTACCGACGACCGCTGGATCATGCGCTTTATCGAACTGGCTACATCTTTTTGATAATATTTAGAAACTGTTTTGTAGCTTGTGATGCCGGTAAAATACGGCTCTATTGTGGTGTGAGTGAGCTTTTCAAGCTTACGGACTTGATTTTTCTGCAATGGATCGAGAAAAGCTACCTTGAGCGATGTACCTTTGCTATTTTTTTCAAATGGGATGGCTTTGTAGGTACTGACCGTATGTCCGTCAAAAAGCCTGAGAACAGCTTCATCAATATGGCGCAGCTTTAGGTTCACATAGGGCAGTCCGATGGCTGATGCAACTGTTTCATAAAGTATGTGCCCCTTTACAATATCCCATTCACGAAGGATATCCTCAATCGGCATATCCAGACGCTGGGCGTTTTTGAGCGCGTTATTCCATACGTCTTCGGTAATAAGCGATGCCTCGATAAGGATTTTTTTGAGCTGGGCATTGGGGATGAACATAAGAAAGAAAATGAGAATAGTATTTTAAGTACTGTCAATTGTACCACTTTTAGTGGATCAGAGCGAAACAGCTCATTTCTTTCTAAAAAAATAATGACAGCATTTTTGTTATATTTAAAGCATAAATATCGTTATAGATATAATAATAGCTACAATTACTTGACATGATTTGTATGATGCTATACTCTACCTAATACCGAAAACCGGTAACGATCTTTCACTATGGACGCCGCAGATGAGGTAGTACACCCACAAATCCAGCGGTCAGACTCCGCACTTCCTGGTACCCCTGGAGTTGATCCACAGGGACTCATAGTGTCGTTTGGCTGCTGAACGCCAAGTATGGCAGTAGTGTGCAGGGCAAAGTCGAGAAGCACTCGAACAGCTCTGTCACTAGGGTTCGCCATCTCCTCACTCATCGACATTGCCGATTGGCCCCATGATCCGAGCAACCACTCGCGATTCTAACGAGGTCTTGTTGGCAAGCGCTTTCGAAAGGCGCGGTTCCCCGACGATTTAGGCCGTCAAGGGAGCTCGCGTCAATCGAGCATGTCGCTAGGTGTCCTGTTCCGTGCAGTGCTAACTCCGCGTACCTACGTGACGGGTAACGAAGGCAACTTCGACCCACTAGTCGGACACTGCACGGGATTTTAAGCCCCTTCTCAAGAGCAGGTGCCAGCATCTGCCGGAAGGATGTCCGTATATGCCACTCATGCCAGTGCAACACAACAGCGCCTTGGAAAGCTGTGCCTGGTAGAGTAGCTCTCGGATACTCACTTCTAAAGAGAGGCGGCGAGAGCCTTGATTTCTTGGACGCGATTCCCTCGGTCGAATCGTTCTTAGAGAAGTCCTGGCTCTTTTTTTATTTCCGGCCATTATTCTCCACAGAGTTATCCACAGATAATTTTTTTATACAGGTGGATAAGTTTTTAGAAATGATATTAAAAAGTACTTTTTTATTATAACCATGAAGAAAAGAATTTTTTCTAATTTTCGCATGAGAGCTCTTGACACTAGTTTAGAGTAGGCGTATTCTTATTATTACCGTTTAACAAAGCGGTACGTACCTCAAAAGATCTCGAACACGAAAGAACGCACCTAGAGAAGACCTCTCTTGGCAGTTCTCATGCTGATGTTGCGATTGCCTTTACGGGTGATTGTGGCAAAGGAAGAGATAGGCATGGACGAGCTTGGGCAGCGAATTTGGATTCCAATCCGAATTTCGTAGCCGTAAAGCTTTTCTGAGCCTACATCCTGCTAGGACACAAAGTTTTTTCGAATGAAGTGTTTGTTTCCTCCGGTTTACCGCAAGGTTTGCCGGACACTGGTGTTGAGTTATTGCTCTTCATCGCATCGGTCACCCACGGCTCGCTTCTCACAAGAGGCTCCTGTGGTCATGGCTTCTGCGCTTGAATCAATACTTGACTAAAGGGATCGCGTGCTTGCACGCTCTCTCTGTTAAACCGAAACGAACGCTTCAAGGAAGTAGTGAGTAGCTTCAGAACTTCTTAGAACTCAAGATGAGACGACCGTAAGGTTGTTTAATCCGAAAGTTCGTCAGACAATAAGTCCCTTTAAAAAGGATTCTGTTGAAAAGTAATTGGTCTGCAAGGTTCGCCCCAAAGATCAAGAGCTCCTCTGATAGGTCGAGTTGACGACACGCAAGTGACGTTGACCGACTGAAAAGCAATTCTAGTATGATTAGAACTTCGCGCTGATGTTTGTAGCCCGCAAGGATTGCATCCCTATTCGCTTAGTTCGTCAGACAATAAGTCCCTTTAAAAAGGATTCTGTTGAAAAGTAATTGGTC